>JBEPVG010000031.1:0-10234 GCA_041691175.1 Chitinophagaceae bacterium | reverse complement strand
GCTTATATGTATCGGCATTGTGTATCGTTTATGCTGGCCAATATGCATTTATTGCGTTATTGATTGTTGGATTGGTTTTATTTTTTTTTAGAAAAATTTATGGCGAAGCGGTTGGAGCTTTGCCATTGAATGGCGGCGCTTATAACATTCTTCTGAATACGACGAGCAAAGGGAATGCTTCTCTCGCTGCGTGTTTGACGATACTTTCTTACATGGCTACGGCAGTGCTTTCAGCTTCGGAAGCAATGCATTATCTGCACAGCGTGTTCCCGGTTTTTCCGGTGATGATTGCCACAATGGTTTTGCTCACTGTTTTTTTATTATTAACTATTGGTGGCATCAGCGAATCTGCAAACGTTTCTATCGTCATTTTCATCATTCATCTTACTGTTTTGGTTGTGCTCATCGGCAGCGCAATTTATTTTGTAATTATAAATGGATTAGACATTGCAAATCTCAATTTTCATTCTCCTTTAAAAACCAGTATTTCCACTGCCATATTTCTTGGTTTTAGCACTGCAATGCTTGGCATCACCGGCTTTGAAACTTCTGCGAATTTTATTGAAGAACAAAAGCAGGGAGTTTTTCCAAAAACTTTGCGGAATATGTGGATTCTGGTAATGATCATTAATCCGGTTATTGCGTTACTTGCCGTTGGTATTATGCCACTGGAAGTAATTCCAGGCCATGAAGCAGCATTCCTTTCCTTTATGGGAGATCTGACCGGAGGATCCTGGCTTGCAACGGTTGTTTCGCTGGATGCTGCGCTGGTACTGAGTGGTGCTGTTCTTACTGCTTTCATTGGTGTAAGTGGATTGATGAAACGTATGACGCTTGACCGCGTATTTCCACAAGCTTTATTGAAAGAAAATAAAAAAGGAAGTTCACCCAGAATTTTGATCGTTTTTTATATTTTATGTTTCTCTATTCTTTTTATTACTTCGGGCGAATTAGCACCACTGGCCGGAGTTTACACGATTTCGTTTTTATCAGTAATGGCATTTTTTGGTTTTGGAAATTTGTTGTTGAAAGTAAAACGCGCTAAACTGCCGCGGCCGGAATATGCGCCACCTTTTATAGTATTGCTCGGCATATTAGGAATTCTGATTGCTTTGTATGGAAATGTAAAGCTTCATCCCGCATACCTTGTTGTTTTTCTTCAATATTTTATTCCTGCGATTCTTATTATTTACATGTTTTTGAAAAGGAAAGTGGTGATCCATTATTTACTTTTATATGCCAATTCGATTTTTGATAAAATTCAGCGTGCATCCATTTTTAGCAGGTTTCATCTTACAAAAGAAATGAGGAAATTAAACAAGCAGCCTTTTGTTTATTTTACGAAAGGAGATAACATCGCTATTCTTAACAAAGTGATTCAATATGTTCAGCAAAATGAAATTACCCAGAAATTAAAGATTGTAACTGTTCTGCAAAAAGAAGAGGAACTGAATAAAATCTTTGAACGCGACTTTGAGACACTGGACCGCGCCTATCCGGATATTAAACTTGAATACATTCAAATACCAGGAGTTTTTGGGCCTGAAATTATTGACAAATTAAGTCAACAATGGAATATTCCGCACAACTTTATGTTCATTGGTTCGCCCAGCAATCGCTTTCCCCACAGGCTTTCAGATTTGGGTGGAGTGAGGTTAATAATTTAGTTATTTGGAGAAATAAAAATCCTTGTTATTTGTTGGTTTACTGTAAAAAAGATTTGAATTGTTTATCTAAATTCTATTCAAGATATTTCTAACAATCCGTTGTCTTTATGGTTATAAAAAGAATGGATTTCTATATGGAAGATTGTCCCTTCAAGGTCAATTCATAAAAGTCTGTTCTCCTGTCTTTCAAATTTCTCACACTTCCATGCGCATGCAATTCATTTAATAAAGAAAGATCCACATCAGCAATCAAAATCATTTCTGTATTTGCAGTGGCCTCACTTTTTATTCCATTTGAAGGAAATGCAAAATCACAAGGCGTAAAAACTGCTGATTGAGAATATTGAATATCCATGTTTTCTACTTTCGGCAGATTACCAATACAACCCGTTATCGCAACAAAACATTCGTTCTCAATGGCACGGGCCTGCGAACAATACCGGACACGATTATATGCATTTTGTGTATCAGTTAAAAATGGTACAAATAATATTTGCATTCCCTGATCAGCAAGCAACCTGGACAATTCGGGAAATTCAACATCATAACAAATCAGAATGCCGATTTTTCCAGCATCCGTATCATAAACTTTCAGGGTTTCGCCGCCGTGCATTCCCCAGAATTTAGATTCATCAGGTGTGATGTGAACCTTTTCATACTGATCAATATTCCCATTTCGATGGCATAAATAGCCCACATTTTTTAATGCATTCCCTTCAATGCTGGGAACGCTACCGGTAATAATATTTACGTTGTATTTTATCGCGAGTTCGCGAAAACGTTTTCTAAATTCAGGAGTATATTGTGCCAAAGCCCGCATGGATTCGGCCTCTGACAGTTCATTAAATTCTGCAAGCAACGGACCATTGAAAAGTTCGGGTAATAAAGCAAAATCACTTTTATAAGCAGCGATTGAATCTATAAAAAACTCTACCTGGGTAAACATTTCATCCATATTTTTATAAGGTCGCATCTGCCACTGAATTAATCCAAGACGAACATAAGTCTTCGCATTAAACAAGGTTTTTGCCTCGCTGGTGTAATATATATTATCCCATTGCAACAATGTTGCAAATTCTTTACTTTGCGCATCTTCGGGCATGTAATTTTTCAATACTTTTTTTACATGAAAATCATTGGCGATTTGAAATGAAAGTACCGGATCATAAATTTCTTTTCTCTTTACTTTTTGAATATATTCTTTCGGAGAAATTGTTTCAGCATATTTGTGATACTCTGGAATTCTTCCGCCAAAAATGATCGCGCGCAAATTAAATTGTTCACACAATTCTTTTCTTGCATCGTACAAACGCCTGCCCAGCCTCAATCCGCGGTAATCAGGATGAATAAATATTTCAATTCCATAAAGTACATCCCCCGTTTCGCGATCGTGTGTACTAAAAGAATAATTTCCGGTGATCTGCCTGTACGTATGCGTATCTCCAAAACGGTTATAATTCACAATTATAGAAAGCGCGCAGCCAACGACCACTCCGTCAATTTTAATTACAATTTGGCCTTCGGGAAATTTATCAATCAATTTTTGAATGGATTCCAAACTCCAGTAATTACCAATCCAACCTGCATAGGAAGCTTTCATAGCCGTTAAAAGCTGTTGGTAATCTTCATATTTCAAACTTCCTATTTCAATCTGTTTCATTCTATAATTTTTTAAAAATACCAGCAATTTATGCCGAAGGTAAATTGTCGGTTATAAATTTTTTACAATAGTGTTTTATTTGTTTTCGCACCTGGCGAAACTGCTCTTTAATTTCTGCTTCTGTCCCGGTTGACTTTGCCGGATCAGGAAAGTTATGATGAAACATTTTTGCAGTTGTGGGAAAAAACGGACAATTTTCTTTTGCCTTGTCGCAAACGGTGATCACAAAATCAAAATCAATGTTACGATATTCGTCAATGCGATTCGATGTATGATTATGAAGGTCGATGCCATCTTCTTTCATTGTTTCGATTGCCCGCGGATTTACGCCGTGTATTTCAAAACCTGCGCTATAAATTTCTGCATTGCCATTTGCAAAATGACGCAAATAACCCTCCGCAATCTGGCTTCTGCAACTGTTACCAGTGCATAACACTAAAATCTTTTTCTTTGTCATTTAAACAAATAGCAAATGATGTTGAAGACACAAAACTATGTCATAGTTAAAATATTAACTACAACAGTGCCTAAATGAATTTCGAACCAGTTTGCACTATTTAGTATTCTGCAAATGCGTGCAGATTGTGTTGAAGTTTTAATAAATAATGTGAATGAATCATGCTATCCTAATTACTTATTTTCTGTAATTATAGGTCTTGGAAAATCTGCATTATTTTGACTCCCAGTGTTTTCTAAATTTTTCAAAAATGGTTTAAAGAAATCCAAAGGTATCGGGAAAATGGTGGTTGAATTATTTTCTGTTGCTATTTCACGCAATGTCTGCAGGTAGCGCAAAGTCAATGCACTTGGCTGTTGTTCCAAAATTTTTGCTGCATCACTCAATCTTTGTGAGGCCTGGAATTCACCCTCAGCTGCAATCACCTTCGCTCTGCGTTCTCTTTCCGCTTCAGCCTGTTTCGCCATCGCACGTTGCATTTCCTGTGGAAGGTCAATTTGCTTTACCTCTACATGAGTCACTTTTACGCCCCACGGTTCGGTTTGCTGATCAATAATATGTTGCAACCTGATATTGATTTTTTCTCTTTGAGAAAGCAATTCATCCAGTTCTGATTGGCCCAAAACACTTCTCAAAGTGGTTTGTGAAAGCTGAGAAGTACCTACTAAATAATTTTCAATTTCAATGATTGCTTTTTGCGGATCAATGACTCTGAAATAGATAACAGCATTTACTTTAATAGAAACGTTATCCTGAGTGATTACGTCCTGTGGCGGAACATCCATCACAACGATTCGCAAGCTTACTTTCACCATTTTATCAATTATTGGGATCAGGAGAATAAGCCCGGGACCTTTTACACCGCCGTCTAATACCCTGCCCAAACGGAAAATAACACCTCTTTCATATTCACGAAGAATGCGGATGGAACTGGCAAGAATATAAAGAACAAATACGATGACAATTATCAAAGGAAGACTAATAGGAAATTGTTGCATGTTTATTATTTTTTAAATTGAATTGATTAAATGATTATTTGGTTAACTGTTTATTTTTTCATCAACGGCCTGAACATATAAAGTAAGTCCTCTAATTTCTTTCACAATTACTTTTTCATTTTCATTGATTTTCCCTGATAAAGAAATTGCATTCCAGGTTTCACCGGAAATTTTTACTTGGCCCTGAGGATCAATCTCACCAATTGGTTCAGCCGTTCTGCCTATTAATGTATTTACTCCTGAAGCAGGTTTTGATCGCTGTGCCCGCAATCCCATGGTAATTAAAAAAAGAAAAAATAAAGTTGAAACAGCAGTAACAGAAATAATTACGCTCCATGATAAAGAAACAAAATTTTCTGTTGGGCTGCTTCTGAATAAGATCATGGAGCCAAGCAAAACTGAAATCGTTCCACCTATGGCTAACAAACCATGACTGATCACTTTTATTTCAAGTAAATAAAGAATAATTCCAAAAATAATTAGTGCCAATCCAGCATAATTTACCGGCATGGAACTCATGGAATAAAAAGCCAGGATCAGGCAAATCACGCCAACGATTCCTGGGAAAATAGCGCCGGGACTGAACAATTCAAAAAGAAGACCATAAAACCCAAGCATCATCATAATGTAAGCAATATTTGGATCGCTTATTCTACTCAAAACTTTTTGGAAGAAACCCATTTCTAAAGTTTCAACAGTCGCATTTTTTGTATGCAAAATTTTAGAACCGTTATTTAGTTGAATTTGTTTCCCATCAACTTTTGTCAATAAATCTTTTTCATTGATTGCAACCAGGTTAATCACATTTTTATCTAACGCTTCCTGTTCTGTAATTGCCACACTGTTTCTTACTGCCTCATCAGCCCATTGAATATTTCGTCCTCTTTTTTCAGCAATCGTTCTGATAAAAGCAGAAGCATCATTGATTACTTTTTCATTCATCACCGCGTCAGATTTTCCTTGCATGTCAACAGGGTGAGCCGCGCCAATATTGGTTCCGGGAGCCATGGCTGCAATGTTGGAAGCTAAAGTAATAAACGTACCTGCAGAGCCTGCATGAGCACCAGTTGGCGAAACATAAACAATCACCGGCACTTTTGATTGCATAATATTTGCGACAATTTCTCGGGTAGAAGTTAATAAACCACCAGGCGTATTTAAATTGATAATCAGGCATTCAGCGTTTTCATTTTGTGCTTTTTCAATTCCCTGTTGAATAAACTCTGCGGTGGAAGGATTAATTCCATCATTGACATTTATAGAAATTACCTTTTGCGTAAACGAAAAAGAAGGAAACATAAAAAGGACTGCTAAAAAAATTGATAATCTTTTTGCAAGCGATTGATTTACAAAGGATTTGTGAAGCCTTGGTTCCATACTTGTAATATACGGAAACGGAAGTTATAAACAAAAAGAAGTTGGGTTACTAAAAATCAGTAAACGAATAAATAATCCGATTTTCTATTTTGACTTCGGAAAAAGTTTATAGGATTTTTTCGTTCGCTAATTCCATTGAGGAAACATGTTTTTGTATGCAGAAAACAAGTCAGTATTTATTCTGCCAGATAATGATTTTTTGATCCAATTGAAAACATCGCTTTGATTGAATTTCTATAATAACTTCTGTGAATGATTTATGATTGAATAGGAATTTCAAATGAAAAAACAGATCCTTTACCTAATTCACTTTCTACATGAATTTTCCCATTATGGCGTCTTATAATTTCTGAAGCTATGTGTAAACCAATGCCAAAACCCGGAAATGTCCTCTCATTCGTGCCTTCAACTCTGTAAAACCGTTCGAATACTTTTCCCTGGTCTTTCTTGCCGATGCCTATTCCAAAGTCTTTTACAGCAACAGTTACCTGGTTGTTCTTAACACCACAATTTACTTCTACAATTGTTGATTCCGGTGAATATTTAATGGAATTAGTAAGGAAATTAATAAGCACCTGGCCAATTCGGTCACGGTCAGCATAAACCCCTATCTTTTCTTCGGCTTCTACCGGTATCTGGTATCGGGGGTTAATATGTCTCACTTCATCAACAACTTCATTTATTAACTCAGTCAATTCAAAATGCTCCCTATTAAAATTAAGTCCACCTGATTTTATTTTTGATACATCAAGCAATTCAGTAATCAGGTTGGTAAGTGTTTTTATCTGCCTGTCCATGGTGTTCAGCGCATTTTTTAAAAAAGAATCATCACTCTTTTCATGTAACATCTGCAACATCTGAACATAACCTTTAATAGAAGTAAGTGGAGTTTTTAGTTCATGACTGGCCATCGTTATGAAATAGTCTTTTTGTTGTTCCAGTTCTTTTATTTCCTGGATATCTGTACTACTGCCCACCCACATTTGGATGTTGCCCGATGCATCTTTTTGAGGAACAACACGGGTTAACTGCCAGCGATATTCTCCGTCAAATCTGCGGAAG
Source organism: Chitinophagaceae bacterium (assembly GCA_041691175.1). Lineage (GTDB taxonomy): Bacteria > Bacteroidota > Bacteroidia > Chitinophagales > Chitinophagaceae > Ginsengibacter. Next base: position 3,013 of record JBEPVG010000031.1, on the reverse strand, counting down.
CGATGCTCAAACAAAAAATCTTTTCCACTCGATACAGACTCCATCCAGGATCTGACATTTTCCTCCCTGTCGTCGGGATGAATCATTTGAATCCATCCATATTTGTCTAATTGTTCATACGTTAATCCGGAAAAATCAAAAATATTCTTGTTGAAATAGAAGGGTTTACCAGCAGTATCTGCAGTCCAAATCTGCTGAGGCAACGAATCGGCAAGAAGGCGAAATTTTGATTCACTCTCCTGTAATATCTGCTGATATTGTTTTTCCTCCGTTATTTCCTGCAAGGTTCCAATAATTTTTACAGGATTTTCATTTTCATCAAAAAACACTTTGCCTTTTTTTCTTATCCAACAAATACTATTATCAGATTTTAAAACGCGGGCCTCATAATTATACATGTGTGTTTTAATTCCCTGCTCATACGCCGTTCCTACAATGTCATGAACGTCTTCGGGATGTATCTGGCTTCGCAATTGATCGTAGGTAATTATTTTGGATGGATCATGACCAAATATTTCAGCAAGGCGGGAAGAATGGATGAAACCTTGAGTTTTAAGATCTAATTCCCAGGTGGAAATTCCCGTAGCCTCGGTAGCCACGCGCAATCTTTCTTCTGCATTTTCAACTTTCATTCTTGCATCAACTTTGTCTGTTACATCATTTACGGTAATCATTATTCCGGATATCTTACCTCCAGGTTCAAACAAAGGTGCATATTCGAAATCGAGATAAAACTTTTTCATACCATCATTCCCTTCAATAAAGGCAATAGATTCATTTTCACTGTGGGTTTCTCCTGAGGTAAAAACTTTTTCCAATAACTCAGGGTATTTCTGTTCTGTGAGTTCTGGAAACACCTCCAGAAGTGGCTTACCAATTATTTCTGATTCTGATTTTCGCCATATTTTTTCAAACATTACTTTGTTTGCCGATTCAATAATATATTCTTTTCCTCTTAAAATTGTCATTGGTATGGGCGATTGCATTATCATATTGCGAAAATGTTTTTCGCTCTCTTGCAATAAATGTTTTGATCTTACCAGTTCTGTAACTTCCATAGCCACCACCATAATGCCGGAGATTTTACCATCTTCATATTTTAAAGGATGGTACACAAAGTTGAAATATCCTTGCTCCAATATTCCCATCCTTTTTATCGGAATCAAAAAGTCGTAACCGTGAAAAGGTATTCCTGTTCGAATCACTTCTTTAAATAGTGGATCCACCACTTCTTTCACTTCCGGCAAGGCTTCTAAAATTGGGCGGCCTATCAGTTGCTCTGAAGTTCGATCAACAAGCAGCATGTACGCATCATTGGCCAGTTCTACAATTAAATCAGGACCTCTCAAGATAGCAATGCTAAGTGGCGCTTGCTGAACTGAATCGCGGAATCTCTTTTCGCTTTCTTCAATTTTTAAGGACGCATCAATAATTTCTTTTTCTGAATTTTTTCGTGCAGTAATATCACGGGCTATAGCAAACATCAAGGGTTTGTCTTCAACTTGAAGGCTACCTAAACTTATTTCGACGGGATATATTTTGCCTTCTTTATTTTTATGTAAAGTTTCAAATGGAGGAATTACATTGGATTGAGCACGGGAAAAAAGTTCCTTAAATTTATCATTATCATAATTAGGGTCAACTTCCGGAACTTTTATGTGTTCTATTTCATTTTTGGTGTATCCCCACTTTTTAGAAGCTATGGTATTCAGATAAGCAAAACTGCCATCTTCTCTCATAAGAATAAATGGATCGCCCGCATTATCTACCATAAATTTGAAAAGCTTTATTTCTGCTAAAGCATTTTCCAGTTCAACTCTTTTATTCTGAAGATTTTCCTACTTTCTTTTAAATCATCAAGCGCCTTCTTTTTATTAGTTGTTTCAATTACCGTAACCAACACTCCGCCAACCTCACCATCATCATTTTTAATTGGGCAGTAAGCAAAATCAAAATAACAATTATCAATGAATCCATTTCTTTCAAGTGGAAGCATAAAATCAGGGAACCCAACGGGCACACCATTCATTACCCCATCAAACATAGATTCGATAATATGCCATATCTCTGCAAAGGTTTCCCTGGTGCTTATGCCAAGAGCCTGCGGATGTTTTGTAGTACCTAATATGGGGCGGTAACCATCATTATAAATCTGGGTATATTCTTTGCCCCAGGCGATATACATTCCAAAGGGATTGTTAAGCATCACAGAAACCATGGTACGTAAACTTTGCGGCCAGTTTTTCGGATCACCTAAAGGGGTTTTACTCCAGTCTGTTGCCCGAATAAGTTTGCCCATTTCACCACCTCCGGAAAGAAATTCATCTTTTTGGAGTAACCCAATATCTTTTTTCAAAAGGATTGTTTTTCTATAGTTGAAACTTAAAAGGAAAAAGCCTAACAAATATAGGAGAATTTTAAAATCGCTGAAAAATATTTTTTAGAAGTTTTAGAGATGAAGAAGACACGTTATTTACAGATTCAATTCCTTTCAGAAGTTTCAGTTTTTGAGTGTATTCTTGGAGGATAAGAATGCCTTCCCAGAATGCCAGGATCCGTCAGGCACCTTATTAACTAAATACAGTAAACAAACAAATAAGCCTGATTTTTATTTTTTATTTTATCGATTTTGATCGTAAAAGCTTAGGCATGTTTATCGGGAAATTTATTTTTTACCTTAAAGCGGTTATGTGTACCTTTTTTTTAAAAAATAAAAAAAATTACAAAACAATTAAAAGGATGGACAGGTTTATTTCTGAATACTTTAGTGATAACAACTCTAATAAGTGGGATTTATCAATGCCACAAAAAAGATAGTCTGGTAAAAAATTATGTATTTGCCAGTAAATCAAAATATTCATCGTCTTCATTTTTACCGCCAAATCCTTTCCCAATATTTTTATACGTTTCAACAAACTCAATAGAGCTGATCCACTTAACCATTTTATACCCCAATTGGTTTTCAACGCGCAACCTAAGCGGGGCGCCGTGTTCTAGAGGCAAAGGTTTATAA
>JBEPVG010000030.1:0-10626 GCA_041691175.1 Chitinophagaceae bacterium | reverse complement strand
GAACAGTAAAGGAACAATTATTGCCGATGCTCATATTTATTATTCTTCTGAAAATCCAATACCGGGATATTCAGAACAGGTCCCGGAAATTATCTGGAATGCTTTTAAAAAATGTATTTTAGAAATCATTGTCACTACTAAGTATTCGCCCGAATCTATCAGTTTCAGCAGCGCGATGCACGGACTTATTGCAGTAAACAAACAAAAAAAGCCAATTTCTAATTTGATTACGTGGGCCGATACACGAAGTGAAAAAGTAGCAGAACAAATCAGAAATTCTAAAGTAGCAAAAAGTATTTACAGAGCCACGGGAACGCCAATTCATCCAATGACTCCGTTGTGTAAAATTATTTGGCTTCGGAAAAATCAACCTTCTGTTTTTAAAAAGACTTTTAAATTTATTTCTATCAAAGAATTTGTCTGGTATAGGTTGTTTGGTGTTTATGAAATAGATCATTCCATCGCTTCTGCAACTGGTTTGTTCAATATTAAAACTTTACAATGGAATAAGGCTTCTTTGAAATTATGCGGAATAAATGCAAGCCAACTCTCCGAACCTAAGCCTGCTGATTTTATCCGGAAAAATGGGGATGCTTCAATATTAAATTCATTGTCTCTTTCTACTGAAACTTCTTTTTGCATTGGTGCAAGCGACGGGTGCCTTGCTAACCTTGGAAGTTATGCAATGGACAAAGGCTCGGCCGCATTGACTATCGGAACGAGCGGCGCCGTAAGAATTGCCAGCCCCAAACCAGTTTATAATTTTGAGGAAATGACTTTTAATTATTTGCTGGATGATAAAACATTTATTTGTGGCGGCCCGGTAAATAATGGCGGGAATGTTGTCCAGTGGTTGTTTGAGGCAATTTTAAATATTGAAAAACCTTCGGAAAAAGATTACGAAAAGCTTTTTAACCGCATAAATTTAATACCTGCCGGAAGCAAAGGTTTATTATTTCTGCCCTATTTATATGGAGAAAGAGCGCCTGTTTGGGATGGAAGAGCGAGCGGTGTTTTTATGGGAATAAAGCCTTTTCACACCCAGGATTATTTTTTACGTGCAGCTTTGGAAGGTATTTGTTATTCCATGAACCAGGTTTTACAAATAGTGGAAAAATCAACCCAAAAACTTGATAAACTAGTTGTTGGCGGAGGTTTTATTCATTCCAAAACATGGATGAATATTTTAGCAGATGTAACAGGAAAAAAACTCGTGGTTATTGAAACGCAGGATTCATCAGCAGTTGGAGCCACGTTATTAAATATGAAGGCCGCGAAAATGATTAAAAGTTATTCTTCATTAAAACCTGCTGTCAGTCAAATCGTAAAACCTGATTTGAAGAATCATGCCGTTTACGAAAAATATTACGCAGTTTTTAAAAATCTTTATCCTGCATTAAAAGATTCCATGCACCAGATTTACCAAAATAAGAATTGATTAAAAAAGTTGTTTTACTGCCACGCATTTTCTAAAAACCGAACCCAGTTTTTGTACATAATATTTTCAATATCATTTTCGGCATAGCCGCGTTCTTTTAAGATTGCAGGAATTTTTTGCAAATCGGCAATCGTGTCTAAGTCAGAAGGACACTGCTCTTTACCATAACCGCCATCCAAATCAGTTCCAATTCCTGAATGCAAAGAATTACCCGCCAATTGGCAAACATGATCAATATGATCAATAACAGTTGATATAAAAACGCCTTCATTTTGGGGTGTTGATTTTCCTCTTACCCAATTTGGTTTCAACATCCACGCATCAAAAGCGCCGCCAATAACGGCTCCACGTTCTATCAATACTTTTATCTGTTCGTCAGAGAATTGCCGATTATGAGGAACCAATGCACGGCAATTATTGTGACTCGCCCAAACATGCCCTTTAAAATTTTTCAATGCTTCCCAAAAACTTTCATCACAAAGATGTGTTGCATCTAAAATGATATTCAGCCCTTCCATTTCTTTTAATAATTCTTTTCCTTTCGTTCCGATTCCTCCTTCTGAATCCGTTCCATACGCATATACGCCAGGGCCATAATGCGCAGGACCAATCGCGCGCAAACCGTTTTCATAATTCTTTTCGAGATATTTCATATTCACAATCGAATCGGCTCCTTCGAGGCTAAGAATATATCCTATTGGTAAATCTTTTGTATTCCCCTTCTGCCATTTTTCTATGTGCCCTTTCAAACTTTTGGTATTATTTATCTGTACCATTTCTCCCTTATCTTCCATGGCTTTGTACCATGCTAATTGCCCCTGTGTCTGCGCCCACGCTTGTTCCTGTGAATTCCATCCGCGCAATTTGCTCCCCGGACTTACGAATCTCGCTATCATCGTTGCTACACAAATACCGATATTTCCTTTCCTCATTTCAGGCAATGAGACGGTGCCGTTGCCTCGGTCAGGCATATCATTCATTCCCATTTCCCTTTCGCGAATTTCATGAACTGATTTTGTAAAATCACGATTCCATTCCATCGCATTCATGCTTAGGTCAAGATGTGCATCGAAAATTAAATTGGACATTTCCTTTTATTAAATGGTAATTTTTTTCTTTCGGGCAATAATATTCCAATTATCAACCACAGTTCCGTTCTCAATTATATTCGCTTCATCATACAAAGCAACTGTGGGGCAAATGTGATATGGAATTCCGTACAATACATCGCCAACATTAATTATATCCCAATCTTTTATGCTAACCACCAAATGTTCTTCGCTTTGTGATTTCACTTCATAATCCTCCAAATTCAGAAAAAATATTCTTTTTGAAATGGAGTTTTCTGCGGCAACAGATTTATGCCCAAGGTCAGTAGTAATCAATCCTGGAGCTGGTTTAGAAATAACTCTGGTTAACAAAACCGCGGCAAATTCAAAAGGTTGTTCCTGCAATAATTGATCATATCCATAATCCCAAAGCAAACAAGTTCCCGGACTGCAATACTCTTCTTTATTTAGCGCATGAACGGTAAATGTTGGCGTTCCACCAGCGATAATTTTTACATCCTGCAAATCAGAATTCTCAATTATTTGTTGCTTTACTGCATTTACTTTTTCAAATGCTTCAGCCACTTTTTGTTTTCGAATTTCAAAATCCTCATCGCGAATATGGCCATCGTAAATATGTAATCCCTGAAAATTAATATTCGGCAATTTTTTTAAATTAAAATAAAGTTCAAAAAGTTTTTCACCGGGTTCAATTCCAGTCCGGTGCATTCCTGCATCCACATCAATAAAAACATTGGCGATTATTTTTTCTTCTGCAAATAAATCATTCAGCATTTTTGCCGAATTAATATTATCAATCAATGAGGCAAACTCAATTTGTGAATATTTTTTTATTAATGAAACATATCGTTTTGCTTTTGAAAAATTAAGCTGGTAAGCGATCAAAATACTTTCAACTTTTGCTTCTCCAAGCATCTCTGCTTCGGCTATTGTTGCACACTTGAATTGAGTAATTCCGGCATCCAATTGCATTCGTACAATCTCCGCCATTTTATGAGTTTTTATATGCGGCACCAGCCGGTTTACATCTCCTGCAATTTGAATCATTGTTTGAATATTAGAAGATATTCGATCTTTATAAATCAACAAAGCTGGCGAATCAATTGCATCCGGTTGATTTAATTCATACCAATTTTTTTTGTCCATTATTTTAAATACTTTTTAAGCCAGTTCGAAAATGGCTTCAATTTCTACAGGAATATTTCCAGGCAAAGAACCCATGCCTACCGCGCTTCGTACGCCAATTCCATCGTCTCCCCAGATTTGTGCAAACAATTCACTGCATCCATTTATTACATAAGGTTGTTGTTCAAAATCGAGTGTACAATTTACCATTCCAAAAACTTTTATTACTCGTTTTATTTTATCCAAACTTCCAAGATTCGATTTCAATGTTGCCAATATTGTCAAACCTGTCTGACGTGCTGCAAGTTTAGCTGCATCTGCATTAATATCAAGACCCACTTTTCCCTTTATCAATGATCCGTCTTCCATAACCGGTCCATGCCCTGAAACATAAATTAAATTTCCTGACTGAAGAAAGGGCTTATAAACGCCACCAGGCTTTGGCTGTGGTGGTAAAATGAATCCGGTTTGTTGAAGTTGTTCATCGGGAGTTTGACTCATAAATGATTATTTTAAAAAGTTCGGAAGAATTAAAGGTAAAAAGTTTTACAGAAAGGATTGCTTTCTATGGTGCTAAACGAAATGACTTAAAATCAAAACTCCAATCAATCCGGTTACAGAAACAATTGTTTCCATAATGGTCCAGGTCAAAAAAGTCTGCCTGATCGTCAAATTAAAATATTCTTTGAACAACCAAAATCCGCCATCATTTACATGAGAAAACATGAGGCTTCCGGCACCAATAGAAAGCACCATTAATTCCGGCGTGATATGCTGATTAATTCCAAGAATGGGCAACATAATTCCAACTGTAGTTAATCCCGCAACTGTCGCAGAACCAATGCAGATACGAATTATAGCGGCTATCAACCATCCTAAGATGAGCGGCGATAATTGCATGTCCTGCAAAATTTGGCCAATATAAACACTCACGCCGCCATCACTCATTATCTGCATAAAAATGCCGGAGCCAGCGATAATTAAAAGTATCACAGAAATACTTTTAAAGGCTTCCTCGAGTTGCTTCATGATTAACGGAATAGTTTTTCCTCTTTTCATTCCCAAAAAATAAATCGCTATAATAACAGACAACAACATGGCAATATTGGGATCACCAAGAAATTCCATTATTTTCCCTAAAAAAGTTGTTGGAGGAACAAAAAATAAAACAATCGCAGTCACTGCTAATAAAATTACCGGCATCAAAGCAGTTATCAAACTAATTCCAATCCCTGGCATTTCGCTTACAGGAATTGGTTCAATATGCAGAATATTATTAGAAGGTTTGGGATTATATCTTTTCAAAGTTTTTGCAAAAAGCGGACCTGCAAGAGAAATGGTAGGAATAGCAATAATAATTCCATAGATTAAAGTTTTGCTCATGTTGGCGTGCAATTGTTCGGCGATAGCAGTGGGCGACGGATGTGGAGGTAAAAATCCATGGGCCACCGAAAGTGCCGCCAGCATGGGCATTCCTACATATAACAACGGTAATCTCATAGTCGCTGCAATTGCAAAAATCAATGGAATAACTACAATAAAGCCAGCCGTATAAAATAATGGAATTCCAATAATTAATCCTGCCAGTGCCATTCCCCATTGAATATATTTTGTTCCAAAAATGTTTGTCAGCGACCTGGTAATCTGTTGTGCAGCGCCACTATCTGCCACTAATTTTCCGAGCATCGCACCAAATCCTAAAATGATAACCAGCGGTCCTAAAGTATTTCCGATTCCTTTGGTGATGGACCCAGAAATTTGATGAATGTTCATTCCTACTGCAATTCCAAGGCCAATACTCACCAGAAGAAATGAAATAAAAGTGTCTATTTTAAAATAGACAACAAGTAAAATCAGCAGGAGAATAGCTGCGAGGCAAAGCGCTAAAGGCATAAATAAAAATTAGAAAAGATTTACCGTGAATGATCTTTTTATTGAATTAAAGATAATTGAAATTATAAAGTACAGCCATGAAATTATTTTTTTTAGAAGCAAATAAAATAAATTCTAAACAGTGGAAATTTCAATTAATCTTTTGGACTAATTTTAATAAGTAAAAAAACAATCACAGTAAACAAATAAATAATCATGAAAACGCTTTTACTTATTCGCCACGCAAAAAGTGGTTGGGACGATCCATCGCTTTCAGATTTTGACAGAACTCTTACTGAGCGGGGAAAGTCGGATGCTAAAATGATGGCGGAAAGACTAAAAGAAAAGTTCGGTGAAATAGATTTATTTGTGTCCAGTCCGGCAAAACGGGCTAAGAAAACCGCCAGGTTTTTTATGAAAGAATTTGAAAAAGATAAGGAAGAATTATTGCTGATACCATCTTTATATGAAGGCTCGGTAAAAGATTTTTATGATACAATAGAAAATTTAAAAGATAAAGAAAAAGCTGTGGCGGTGTTTGCGCACAATCCGGGAATAACTGAATTTGTAAATTCGCTTGATGGTTCGCCGGTTTATAATATGCCGACCTGTGCTGTATTCGCGTTGAAAATAAAAACGAAATACTGGTCAGAATTTCAAAAGGCACAAAAAGAATTTTTATTTTTTGACTACCCTAAAAATGAAAAATAATGTTCTGTGATCTTATAAATTAAAAACAGAAATTCACGATATTTATTTGTTTACTATAAATTAAATAAGGTGAAAACTTAAAAGATAATTTATCCCCGCACATCCAGCGCATCTCTCAATCCATTACCCAAAAGATTAAAAGCCAAAACCAAAATCATAATAGCAATGCCTGGAGCCAGCGCCAACGCTGGATTGTGTGTGATGATAAAATTATAATTTTCCTTTATCATCAATCCCCAACTTGGTGTTGGTGGTTGAATTCCCACTCCAAGAAAACTTAATCCGGCTTCAATAATTATTGCACTTGCAAAGTTTGCTGCCGCAATTACAATCACCGGACCTAACACATTCGGAAGAATATGACGGATAATTATTCTCATGTTTTGTAAACCTAATGCTTTTGCCGCCTGGATATATTCCATTTCGCGCAAAGCCAAAACCTGTCCGCGCACAACACGAGCAACACTTACCCACATCGTTAAACCAACTGCAATAAATATTTGCCAAAAACCTTTCCCCAAAGTAAGTGTGATTCCAAAAACTAAAAGCAATGTGGGCATACTCCAAATGACATTAATGAACCACATGATTATATTATCTGTTTTCCCGCCAAAATAGCCGGCTATTGCTCCCAAAATAATTCCGATGGAAATTGAAATAATAACAGTAATTAACCCGACAGCAAGACTTACACGTACACCAACCAATAACCGACTGAGGATGTCGCGGCCAAAAGTATCCGTGCCCAGCCAGAAAGTTTTTTTTTCAATATAATTTTTAGCAGCTAAATCATTTTTCTTATAAACCCGCTTTTCCTGCAACCCTTCATCAATATACTTTTCAACAAAAACAGAATCAAAAGATTCTTTGTAACTGTTTATGGGAATGTATAAATATTTGTCTTCAGCTCCAAACAATAACCGGTGGAAAAATCCCGTTGTTGAAATTTGTTTTTCTTTTTTTAACCTAAGAAATAATTGAGTATAACCTGGTTTGCTCGCCATAATTTCAACCACCTGCCTGTCAGCATTCGGCGTAGAATCGGTACCAAGATAATAAGCAAAAATTCCAACGAGAACGGCGAGAAAAATAACGAATAATCCGGCCATCGCTCCTTTATTTTTTTTAAGACGCCGCCAGGCATTTTGAGAAAAAGAAAATGATTGTTGCATCAAAATAAAAATAGCGAAGTTTCAGTGAAAATAGGAATAGTGAAAAATTAATTCATTTTATTTCTTCGATTTATTAGTTCAAAACAACTTTGTCAAAAATGAACATTAAAGTAAAAATGGCAACCAACTGGTAATAGATCAATCAAACTTTAAATCTATTCCTTCAAATATATACCGAAGAGAAATTAAAAAAAAGAACGAAAATTATTTATATTATTTGGAACGAAAAGCAGAATCTTTAATAAGTCATTTTACCTTCCTTCCTTTCCATTGATAGCTTCCAAATTTTCCCAACCAACCTGCAATCAATGTATATATGATATGAAATGGCTGTGCGGGAATAAACCACCAAAGTAATTTTTGTTTCTTGAAAAATTTTGCCACCGGATAAAGAAATAATAATTCCACAATAATTTTTATGGCAATACAAATCAGAAATAAAAAAAATGCTTTAATAAAAAAGAAAGCAGAAATTCCAAGAATAAAAATCCACGCATTTAAAAGATAAACCAACATCAATACAGAAGTTATTTTTTTATCAATGAATTTATCTGTTTTGCTTGCCCAGCGAACTCTTTGATTCATAAATTCCTTCAAAGTTCCTGCAGGTTTTGTTTCAACAATTATTTCTGTCGATTTCAAAAATAGAATTTTTTCAGGATAAACTTTTTGAATTTTAGCCATCAGCAACATATCGTCGCCGCTGGCTATTTCGTCTATACCTGCAAAACCATTTACTTCATAAAAAACCTTTTTTTCGTAGGCAAGATTGGCGCCATTACACATGCTGTGAAATTTTTTATAAACGGAAGCTCCCGTTATTCCTTGTAACGACATGAAATCAAGAGACTGGAAAATTTTAAAAAACTTTTCTAAAAAAGAATCTTCCGGCAAAGGATTTTTTAAGGTAACCAGTAAAGCAACAAATACGGGCTTTTTCTCTTTATAAAATGAAGCAATTGTTTCCAGCCATTTTGGTGGTGCCATACAATCTGCATCGGTAGTAACAATTAATTCTCCTTTAGCAAATTGCAACGCTGCTTCAATAGACTTTTTTTTATAAGAATTCAAGGTTTGATTATGGGTAAAATCTGCAAGATCAATTACACGAATATTTTCTTTTTGAAATGACTGAATAATCGAAACGGTTTTATCTGTAGAATGATCGTCGGTTATAATTATTTCAAATTTATTCTCAGGATAAGTTTGATTGATGATTGATTGGATGCAGTTTCCGATATTCTTTTCTTCGTTTCTTGCCGCGATAATTACAGAAATTAATGGCAATTCATTTTCAATAAATATTTTTATCGGAGCATAGTCCATTATACTCAACCAGCTCTTTCTGTAATATAGAATCAATAAGACGTAAGGAATTAAAAGGAAGAGGCTAATCAATACAAAAGTCATGCAATAAGTTAAAGAATTAAATAAACATTCCTGAACAAAATTAATTTTTAAATATCAAAAGGAAGTATTAGATTTGTATAGTTGCATAAACAACTATATGCTAAACAACCAATTTAAACGAGGCGAACTATATAGTTTTATTACCGGCAAGGCTTCCACGGCAATCGCCCGAAGATTGCAGAAAAACTTTAAGGACGCTTCCATCGAAATCACGATTGAACAATGGAGTGTTTTGTATCATTTATGGAAACAAGAGGGGCAAAGCCAGCAGCAATTATGCGCGGCAACTTTTAGAGATAAACCGAGTATTACGAGATTAGTAGATAACCTGGAAAAATCCAAATTAGTGAAAAGGGTTGCTTCAAAAAATGACCGCCGAAGCAACCAGATTTTTCTGACTAAAGAAGGAAAAACATTGGAACAAAAAACAATGGAGATTGCCAACAGAACTTTAAATGAAGCTCTCGCAGGTGTGACAAACGCGCAAATAGAAATGGCGAAAAAAGTTTTACAAACCGTTTATGATAATTTGGCTAAAAAATAAAATCATTCAAAAATAAATACCATGGAAACAATAACAGCTTCTAATTTAAAAGGGGGCGAATGGCTCATAAAACCTGGAAACGACAGAGAAATCTTCACTCCCGAGGACTTTACGGAAGAGCAAATAATGATCCGAGATATGTGTATTCAGTTTTTACAATCAGAAGTTCTTCCGGTGATGGACCGGATTGATAAAGCAGAGCCCGGATTAATGCCTGCATTAATGGTAAAAGCTGGTGAACAAGGGCTTTTGAGTGCTTCTGTTCCGGAAGAATATGGAGGCATGGGAAAAGATTTTATTACTTCAACACTGGTTAGTGAAGCGCTTGGTGGAGGTTATTCTTTCAGCGTTGCAATGAGTGCTCATGCAGGAATCGGAACGCTGCCAATTTTATATTTTGGTACTGAAGAACAAAAGAAAAAATACATTCCAAAACTGGCGACCGGCGAATGGAAAGGCTCTTATGGATTGACTGAACCCGGAAGTGGCAGCGATGCTTTAGGAGCAAAAACCACCGCAACACTTTCTGCTGATGGAAAATATTATTTATTAAACGGACAAAAATGCTGGATAACGAACGGAGGGTTTGCGGATATTTTTACTGTATTTGCGAAAATTGATGGAGAGAAATTTACCGCGTTTATCGTTGAACGTAGCATGCCTGGTTTTACACAAGGACACGAAGAACATAAGATGGGAATCAAGGGTTCGTCCACGGTTCAATTATATTTCCAGGATTGTAAAGTGCCGGTAGAAAATGTTTTGGGGGAAATTGGACGTGGCCATATCATTGCTTTTAATATTTTAAATATTGGCAGGTTAAAATTAGACGCAGCAGCCATTGGTGGATCAAAAATGGCCTTAAAAGATTCTATTGAATATGCTAAAACCCGTGAGCAATTTAATTTACCGATTGCAAAATTTGGAGCAATAAAATTTAAGTTGGCTGAAATGGCCATCAGAATTTATGCGAATGAGAGCGCTTTATATCGAACTGCCAAATGGATTGATGACAAAGAACATGAATTATTAAATTCAGGCAAACCCTTTAACGAAGCGCTTTTAGGAGCTGCAGAAGAATTTGCAATTGAGTGTGCTATTTTAAAAGTTCATGGCAGCGAGACGCTGGATTATGTGGTGGACGAAGGTGTACAAATCCATGGCGGCAACGGTTTCAGCGATGAATACAGCATCAGTCGGGCTTACCGTGATAGCCGCATCAACCGGATTTTTGAAGGAACGAATGAAATAAATCGTTTGCTCTCGGTAGATATGATGCTTAAA
>JBEPVG010000029.1:0-10660 GCA_041691175.1 Chitinophagaceae bacterium | reverse complement strand
CCTCGTACCCTTTATCGACACTGGTAAATTTTGGTTTATTGCTCTATCTGGCCTGGCGTTTCCTTTAATTTTTCTGTTGCTTTTTTGCTTCACGATTTTATGGATTATTTTAAAATCAAAATGGTTTTGGGTTTGCTTGATTGTAATGCTTGCAGGCCTTCAACAGATCATTGCTGTCTTTTCATTTCACCTTCCCCAACAATTTTCGGACGCTAAGCAACCAAATACTTTAAGAATTTTACACTGGAATGTGGAGGGTTGGGACGAGAGTAAAGACAAACCAAATGACGACAGCTACAAACCTTTGATGTTTGAACTCTTACAAAAGGAAAATGCCGATGTGCTTTGCTTTGAAGAATATGCTGATCGTAAAAATCTGGATGATCCAAAATCGAATGTTTCAACAATTACGAGGATGGGTTATCCCTATCATTTATTTGCAGCCACCGAAAAAGAAACAGCACAGCGCCAACAAGGTGTAATTATTTTTTCAAAATATCCAATCGTTCATTCAGATACATTTAATTATGGGAAAAATACAAACGCCGAACATCTAATTTTTGCGGACATTAAAAATGGTGAAAATATTTTCAGAATTTTTACCACGCATCTTCAATCGGTACGTTTTGAATCTTCAGATTATGAAAGCCTGAGCCGGCTGAAACATGCGAAGGATCCAGGTTATCACGATTCACGAACCATTGTGTCCAAATTAAAAAAAGGTTACGAGCATCGTTACGAACAAGCCCAACTAGTGCAGCAAAAGATTGAACAAAGTCCTTATCCGGTAATCCTTACCGGCGATTTTAATGATGTGCCCAATTCAAGTACTTATTTTATCATCAGAGGAAAATTGCAGGATGTTTTTTTGAAAAAAGGTTTTTTTATCGGACAAACTTTTCGATTCATTTCTCCTACTTTACGGATTGATTATATCCTTGCTGATAAAAGATTTAAAGTAAACCAGTTTCGTGTTATTCACGTTCCTTATTCCGATCATTATCCATTGGAAACAGATCTTCAATTCAATTGACAATTTCCATTCACATCTTCACCATTTATTTTAATGCCTGGTCTTTTTTTCTATGCAAAACTTTTTGAAGAATATCTACACAGCTTTGAATCGCCTCTTCAAATGTTGCTGCATTTTTTTTAACGAAATCATCATTTCCCGGAACAATCAATCTGATATCACAGATCTTATTTACCGGAATGTTCGCTCCATCCAACGATAAGGTTACATCGGCACTGATTATTTTGTCATCAAATCGTGAAAGCTTTCCAACTTTTTCATCTACGAAATTGACGAGTTCGTCCTTTGCTTTAAACTTTAATGTTTGCAGATTTATTTTCATAATTGATTTATTTTTGGGAGAATACTTCTCATTAATTTATCGAAAGATAAAGAGAATAAAATTTGTTCGCTTACTATTTCGGGTATTAAATAAATTGAGATTTTTGTTTGATTTATTCTTAATTCTCTCTTTACAATTAATAGAGTAAGTTTCGTACCTGAAAAGCTTTTCCCGAAAGTTAAAATTTCTTTTCAATTTTAAATAACCGCCATTCCCGACTCATAATTTGGTAACTTTGAAAACTGAAAGACGGTTAAATTATTTTATAAATTTATCAAAGTTTCCGTACTATGAAAAAGATTTTATTTGCTGTTATAGCGTTATTGTTTTTGCTTTCGAGTGCAGATGCTCAATATAAAACTTACAAAATTTCAATAAAAGGGGATACCATAAATGCTATTGATCAGAGCTGATTAAAGAAAGGGAAATGGGTGGTACATGTTGATCCATTACGTGGTGAACCTGGTTATGAAGAAGAAGGAATTTTTATAAATGATAAAAAAGAAGGCAGTTGGAGAAAGTATGATTTGCAGGGCGATCTGATTGCATACGAAAATTATAAAAACGGCGATAAAGACGGGCAGGCACAGTATTATACAGCTTTGGGGAATTTGGTAAGAGAAGAAAATTGGCGAGGTTATAATCCCGATCAACCTTACGATACCATTCCGATTTATGGTACCGGAAATAATGAAATCATTAATTATAAAATTGTAAAAGCAGAGCCCTACAGCGTTAAGGATGGTGCCTGGACTTATTATGAAAACGGTAAAATAATCAAGACCGAAAATTACGATCGTGGCTATTTGCTAAATCCACCAAAAGCGGAAGTTGCGACAGACCAACCAATGAAAAAGATTGTGCCCAAAGAAGTCCTCGAATATCAGAAAAAGAACAGCCACAAAAAACATGTGAAGGTGAGAGATGGAAGTACCGGATATTAACCACGAATATTTCCGAGATTCATAATTTTATAAGAAAGTTCCTTCATCAGCGAGCCGATAGAAATTCCCAAATTTCCAATTCCGATACTTTTAAGATTTGCATGATGCAATAATAAAATCACCTGTTCAATTTCTGAATAAGAATAATTTTTCATCGTTTCCATAACCTGCTCAACCAAAAATGAATTAAACGAATAGGCGGGTTTCAGAGCATGCTCACTTCTGTCAGGCATTTGATATACCATCAGAATTTTTGCAAAATAACTATAGAGAGAAGGTAATATTAATTGAATAGGAATCGCTTTGGGATTGGCTTCCAGAAATTGGATGATGCGGATTGCTTTAGCTGCATCTTTTCTACTCAGTGCATTTTGCAATTCAAAAATGTTATACTCTTTGCTGATGCCGATATATTTTTCAATATCATCTTCGGTAATATTTTTTTCTTTACCAAGGTTTAAAGAAAGCTTTTCTATTTCATTGACCATCCTCGAAAGATCGTTGCCAATGTGATCTACCAATAAATGTAAAGCCTTTGGTTTTATCTGAAAACCGTTTGATTGTAAATAAGAATTTGCCCATGCCGGCAATTGATTATCATAGATCTTTTTTGACAAAAAAACTTCACCTTTTTTCTTAATTAATTTTGAAAATTTTTGTCGCCCGTCCAGGGTCTTTCCTTTATAAGAAACAACCAAAACAGTTGACAACAAAGGGTTCTCGACGTACGCTTCCAGCTTTTCAACATCTTTCATTTGCTGCGCCTCTTTTAATAAAACCACTTGTCTTTCTGCAAACATCGGATAGCGCCGGCAGGCATTTATCACATCGGCCCAATTAGCATCTTTTCCATAAAAAACGGTCTGATTAAATTCTGCATCTGCACTTGAAAGAATTTTTTTTTCTGCGTACTCCATTAATTCGTCAATAAAATAATCCTCATCACCTTCTAACCAATAAATAGGTTTAAATTCATGATTATTCCATTCAGTTATTATCGATGCATTGGTCATTTTTCAAAGATAAAATTTCTGCATTTAAAATGTCGTAAATTCGAGTACTTTTTGAAACAGAAAATTTGAACTTTTCAAATTGGCATGATTTTGGAAAAATTAGGAACGTATTACCTTTATTCAAAATAAAAACCTTACAACATGAGTTACGAAAACCTACCTGACGGAGAAAATATAGGGGAAACAACTGTGGTCAGAAATAACAATAATGGCCGCAACATTCTAACTGCTATTTTAGTAATAGCGCTCCTGGGCACCTGGGGTTATATCATTTATGATAAAAATAAAAGCCGCCAGGAAAAACAAGAGCTTACCAGCCAGATCGTGAACAGCGATTCTTCTAAAAACGAGTTGCAGCGCGAATTAGACGATGCAGCATTAAGACTTGATGCGCTTAAAACAAGCAATGTAAAAGCCGATAGCCTGTTAAAAACAAAAGACAAAGATATCGATGCACTTAAAGCCCGCGTGCAAAGTATTATCAACAATAGAAATGCAACAAAAGCTGAATTGGCAGAAGCAAAAAGATTGATTGCACAATTAAAGGGAAACATTGAAACTTACACAGCTCAAATAGATTCGTTAACCGTTGCCAACACTCAATTAACCGAAACAAATAGGGTGGTGACACAACAAAGAGATGTAGTTCAACATAGTTATGATTCTGCAAGCCAGGTCATCCATCATAAGGATACTGTTATTGATATTGGTTCTACCTTAAACGCTTCGGGTTTTTCTATTGAAGGAATAAAAGAAAGAAGCGGCGGAAAAGAAAAAGTAACTTCTACAGCAAAACGGGTAGATAAATTAAGAATTTCGTTTACTGTTGATGAAAATAGAATAACTCAATCCGGTCCCAAAGATATTTATATTTCAATCACTGACCCAGGTGGAAAACCAGTGGCAGTCGATGCTTTAGGCTCGGGAACATTTACTACCCGCGATGGAGTTCAAAAACCCTTTACTAAAAAAATCCAGGTAAATTATGTTCAAGGAGAAAAACAGCCCGTAAAAGTTGAATGGACACCAAATAGTAAATTTGAAACCGGGGCATATAAAATCCAGATTTATAATAACGGTTTTAAAATTGGCGAAGGTGTTTGCACTTTGAAAAAAGGTGGCTTGTTCTCCTGATTTTAAAATCTTTTTCTAAAAAAAATTTCCTGCGAAAACAGGAAGTTTTTTTTTAATAAAATAATGTGTAGGAAAAATCAATTTATTTTTGAGAGAATAAGAATTCAGGTTTTTTGTTTGTTTACTGTTGTTTTTAAAAAGTGTTTCGCGGGTAAGCTTTATAAAATCCCGAATTAATTACAATCAAAGACCAAATTAAAATTGTTCCAATTGACTAAAGAAAAAATCTCCTTCTATTTTCGCATTTTCATCGCTATCACTTCCGTGCACTGCGTTTTCGCCAATTGATGCTGCATATAATTTTCTGATAGTTCCTTCTTCAGCCTGTGCCGGATTCGTGGCTCCAATCAGTTTTCTAAAATCTTCAACTGCATTTTCTTTCTCAAGAATTGCGGCGGTAATTGGTCCACGACTCATAAATTCAACAAGTTCGCCGTAGAAGGGACGCTCTTTATGAACTGCATAAAATTCACCGGCTTTCGCTTCAGAAATATGAGTCATTTTCATAGCAACTATTCTAAATCCTCTCTCGTTGATCATTTTTAATATCGCGCCCGTGTTTCCTTTTGAAGTGGCGTCAGGCTTAATCATGGTAAAAGTTCTGTTGGTCATTATTTTTTAATTTTGGCTGCGAAGGTAAAGTTTAGCCACGAATTAAAATGAAGAAATCGTCACGAATTAGAGAAAATTTCTCTAAAATATTTAAATAAAATTTCGCGTTATTTGAGGCTAAAGTATCAGTACTCAGAAAAAAATTATAATATTGCCACAAGTAAAAAATGAGAACTGTATTTGAAATATTGCCTTCTTCTTTTGACCCGGAAACATGCAGGCTTCTTTGTGAAGTGAGCAATGAAGGATTTTCTTTTTGCATAAAAGATGACGAAAAAAATTCTTTCCTCGGTTTAGGAATTTATCATTTTGATAAAAATAGACCTACAGTTGGTTTTCCTATTGCATTGCAAATAGTATTTCATCAGAAAGAAATCTTGTCAGGTAATTTTAAAAAAGTTTGTGTGGTTTATTCATTTCGTGAGAGCGTTTTAGTTCCCTTCCCTTTGTATGACAGACAAAAAGATTCGACGATAATGAATATGATGTTCGGGGATTTGAACCAGAACCAGACGATTCTTACAGATGTAATTAGTGACGAATCTTTATACAACATTTATCGGGTTCCCACTACAATCCTGGAGGTGATTCAAAATCAGTTTCCAGATGCTTCTAACATGCATCATTACTCACTTTTAATGAGAAAGCCTATTTTGGGAAACGATCATTTATCAGTAATTTTTTATGCGCAAAAAATAATAGTTTGTCTTATAAAGGACGACAAACATCAACTTGTAAATACCTTTGATTATCAAACACCTGAAGATGTTTCCTACGTCCTTTTAAACATTTGCGATCAATTTAAAATTGAGAATGCCCATTTAATTATAAGCGGATTGCTGGAAGAAAATTCTCCACTTTATAAAGAGATTTATAAATATTTTAATCAGATAGATCTCACTGCTTTTCCCGAAGGAAGCATTTATTCAGAAGAAATAACCAAATTTCCTTCTCACTATTTCAGTTATATCTTTGCACTAGATCAATGCGAATAATAACCGGAAAATATGGTGGAAGAAAAATAAATCCCCCTTCTAAAATGCCTTACACTCGTCCAACAACAGATGTTGCCAAGGAAGGATTATTTAATATAATTGAAAATAATATTTCTATACCGGGAATAAAGACGCTTGATATTTTTGGAGGCACAGGAAGCATCAGTTATGAACTCGCATCGCGTGGTGCAAACGATCTTACCATCGTAGAAAAAGATTCCAAAATGTACGAATTCATCAAAAATAAAATCACGGAATTTAAAATCGGAAATTGCCATGTCCTAAAAAGTGATGTATTCCGCTTCCTTGAAAATTGCACCGACAAATTTGATTTGATATTTGCCGGACCGCCTTATGCATTAAAAAATATTGATGAGCTTCCAAAAATTATTCGCGAAAGAGAATTATTATCTGTAAAAGGATGGTTTATCCTGGAACATACGCCTGCAAATAATTATGAAAATGAATTGTTTTTTAAAACCATGCGTAATTACGGGACAACTGTTTTTTCTATTTTTATAAACAAATAAAATAAACCTTTTGAAACCAATTTTTATAACCGGAACCGGAACAGATGTTGGTAAGACATTGATCGCTGCTATAATTACGGAAGCTTTTCACGCCGATTATTGGAAACCTGTACAGGCGGGATTTACTGACGGTACTGATTCTTTATTTATACAGGAAATGATTTCAAATAATAAAACAAAAATCCATCCTGAATTGTATTGTTTAAAAATGGCGGCATCACCACATTTATCTGCTCCGGCAGAAGGAAAAAGAATTAAAATAAAAAAGATTGTCTCTCATTTATCCAAAACAAAAAATCAATTAATTATTGAAGGCGCCGGAGGTTTATTAGTTCCTTTGAACGAAAAAGAAATGATATTAAATTTGATAAAAAAGCTTAAAGCTAAAGTGATTATTGTTAGTAAAAATGAATTGGGAAGTATCAATCATTCTTTGCTTACAGCGGCAATTTTAAAAAAAGAAAAAGTAAATGTTTTAGGTTGGATTTTTACAGAAGAATATCAAAATTATGAAAACGAAATTGCGGATTGGAGTGGGTATCCAGTAATAACAAGTGTAAAACATTTACCCGTAATTTCTAAAGAAACTATCAAAGCAGAAGCAATAAAAATACTTCCCAAATTGAAAGCTATTTTATGAAAAAGCAAGAATTAAGAGATATTTTTAAGGAAAAAAGGAAGACTCTTTCTGTAACTGATATTAAAAAATTCAATGACCTGATATTAATTAATTTTCAAAAATTAAATCTTCCATTTATTAATTGTGCGCATATTTATATTGCTTCGTTAAAACTTGGAGAGCCAGATACAACAACGATTGTAAAGTATTTACAGTTTAAAAATCCACTGATAAAAATCGTCATTCCAAAAATAGACATTAATTCCAGAAAAATGGTAAATTATCATTTTAACAAAGGGGTAGAATTGATCACAAACACCTTTGGAATTGAGGAACCGAAGGAGGGAAATATAATTTCTGAAAATGAAATAGATTTGGTTTTAATACCCTTACTCGCTTTTGATAAAAGAGGTTACAGGGTAGGGTTTGGGAAAGGATATTATGATAAATTTCTTTGCCGCTGCAAGCCAAATGTTATAAAAATTGGATTAAGCTTTTTTGATCCGGAGGAAGAAATAAGTGATATTTGCGGATTTGACATTCCTTTAAACTTTTGCATCACACCAAAAGAAACCTTTTCTTTTTCATTGTAAAGAAAACAAATTTTTATTCTCTACAAAAAATGAGTTCTCAAATGTTTAAAATTTTTCGCTATATTTTAATGCCTTTTTCTCTGGTTTATGGTGGACTTATTTTGGCACGTAACAAGCTTTTTGATAAAAATATTTTGCGTTCGGCAACTTTTGATTTTCCATTGATATGCGTTGGAAACCTTGCTACTGGCGGTACTGGGAAAACACCAATGGTAGAATATCTTGTAAAAATACTTTTACAGAAATATAAAATTGCCACACTCAGCCGCGGTTATAAAAGAAAAACAAAAGGCTATTTGGTTTCGAATAAACAGACACAAGCAATTGATATTGGTGATGAACCGATGCAAATTCATCAAAAGTTTCCTGAAATTACTGTAGCAGTTGCCGAAGAAAGAGTAATGGGAATTCCGCAATTGCTTATTGAGAAACCAGAAACAGAAGTAATCATTCTTGATGACGCATATCAACACAGGGAAGTAAATGCAGGATTAAATATTTTGTTAACCGATTTCAATAAACTTTATACAAAGGATTTTTTATTACCAACAGGAAACCTGAGAGATATAAAAAGCAGCAGCAAACGCGCCGACATTATTATTGTTACAAAATGCAAATCCAATTTAAATACGAAAGAAAAAAAATCAATTATTGATAAACTAAATCCGTTGTCAAAACAAAATGTATTTTTTACTAAAATAGAATATGAAAGCCTTTATCATTTATTTACAAAAGAAAAATTTTCTTTAAAAAACGATATGTCGTTGCTTGTAGTTTGCGGAATTGCTAATCCAACACCAATTAAAGAGTTTTTAAAATCCAAAGTTTCATCCTTCCAAATGCTTCCTTACAAAGATCATTACAACTTTCATTCTGAGGATGTAAAGAAAATAAAAGATCGATTTTCAAAAATAGAAAACACGAATAGAATTATTTTAACTACAGAGAAAGATGCAGTGAGGCTTTTAAAATTTGAAGATGAATTGGCTCAATTTCCTGTTTATGTTTTGCCGATGGCACATCAATTTTTATTCGCAGCGGAATCAACATTCCAAAAGATTATTTTTGATTTTGTAAATTCTTTCAAACACTAGTGTGGCGAATAAAATAACGGATTTCACTATAACTTCTTTCCTATAATTTATATTATGTTAAATAGATTAATTGAATTCACTTCGTTTATCCTTCAATAGATTCACGAGCGTTCTCTCCTTTTATATTAGCGCAGTAAACAAACAAATTAACTGATTTTGTATTTTTCATTTTTAACTCACCAAAATAAAAAACCCGGAATTTCTCCGGGCTTTTAAATTACTAATTTTAATAAATCAATTTGCAAACTTAGACTCAGCCTGATCGTATTTATCCTGGTAGAATTTTAATTTTGATTTATCACCAATGCTCTGATAGATATTCTGTAATAAATTAACTACTGATTTGTATCTTGATTTTTCAGCTTTCTTGTACCCTTCTTCCAAAGTTGTCATTGCTTTTTCTGCGTAAGGAATTGCTTGTTTCAAAAAATTCTGTCCTGTACTGGTCAGATCAGTTCTTTTCTTTTGCTGCTCAGGCGTCAATTTTGCTCCTTTTATTTTTGTTGCATCTTCCATCGTAACAATTCCCTGGTTGTAATAATATTGCGCGTATAATAAGTTGACGCTTGAATTATTTGGATCTAAAGCGATTGCTTTGTCTAATTGTGCTTTTAATTTATTCAATAATTCTTCTTTATTACTAATGGCTGTTCCTTCATCACTATTGTACAAATAACTAAAAATTTCTGTAGCATAATTAAGGTGATTGCGAAGGCTATCAGGGTTCCTGGCTGTCAGATCATCATACTCTTTGAATAAAGCAGCATGATTTTCCTTTTCGCGGTAATAATCCATTTCAACCAAATCAAAATAATCATCTTTTGGAAAAAGCTGTTTTCCGATATTTGCGTATTTTATCATATTAGCTGAATCGCCTGCCTGTTTGTAATCAAGCGTTAGCCATTGATAAGGAAGTTCAAAACTCGGATCTGCAGAATCAGCCGCATTGTGCAAGCCTTTGATGTGAGCATCTGCAATTTCTTTAAAATATTTGCGGGCAGTTTCATCCTTTTTAGCATTCAATGCGGATTTAGCAATGTTAAGAACCAACATTGTATCAACTTTTCCGATAGTTGCCCATTTATTTTGCGAAATGTATTGCCCTACTTCGTTTGCTTTAATGAATAAATCCATTGCTTTTGCAAAACCAGCAGTATCCGGCTTATTATTGGAAGTAGCTGCTTCATTAAATGCATTTGCAGCTTCGCCATAATAACCAGCATAAACTCCAAATATTGGTTGATAGTTATCTTTAACAACCAGAAGCCTAACTTTCATATTGTTTGAATCTGCAATGGCTTTTTTAAATGCATCTAAAGATTCCTGGTAAGGATCGCCTGTAAATAGACTTTTATAAGCCGAACTATCTGCCATCGCTGAATACACTTTACTCTTTAAATAAAGCGCCTCTGTATTGTTTGGATCTTTGGCCAGAATACCATCAATTTCAGTTTTGGCTTTTTCATACTTTTTATCATTTACATATGAATTGGCCTTTTTTATATCTTGTCCAAATGTTAGGGTAACAAGAAATGAAAACAGAACTGGTAAAACTATTTTTTTCATGTGTTTATTGTTTATTGATTATCAAGGTCGTTATCAGTTTCATTTGAATTTTCATTATCAGTATGACCTGATTCGCTATCTTCGTTTGCTGAGGGAATAATTAAATTGCTTTCAATATTTTCCTCCGTGTTTAATTGAGCTTCACCGCCTGTTTCTTCAATTTCTGTGTCATTTAAATTGGTGATAGCTGCAATCTCATCTCCGT
>JBEPVG010000028.1:0-10736 GCA_041691175.1 Chitinophagaceae bacterium | reverse complement strand
CATATTTTGTTTGCAATAAGCAAAGCGCGCTTCCTTTGAGCCGCCGTATTAATTGAAAATTTTTATGGTATTGAAAAAGAAAGTAACGGTTACGCGTGTACGAAATAAAAAAACTGGAACCAGGTTGTTTACTCTTTTCTATTTGTTGTATTGTAAGATAATAAAGGATAAAATCTAAGCGCCGCTTTGGTATGTGTGATAGTGAGGGCGAGACTTCTTCACCTACGAACGTTTTATCAGGAATATAAGTGGTGGAAGTAGATAAAAGTGCAGGGCGTTTTACTCTATAATTAGAGCGTGAGATGTGCTCTTTTTCTAAAAAAAAGCCACTGCACTTTAAAAAGTTATTTGATTTTATTTTTTGTCTCATTGCTTTGCCAGTATCTCACGCTCGCAATAATGAGTTCGATTCTTTTATAAAGATATTTGATTTTTATATAAACGACAAAAATATTTATACAACATTAAATGTTGCATACAATGACATTCTCTTTGTAAGGTGGGAATACATCGTAACATTCTTGTAACGCAGGCAATTGGAAAAAAAATTAAGGAGCTGCGAGAAAGTTATGGATTAGAAATCGAAGATATTTCTGAAATGACTGGTTTTACGCCCAATAATATTCGTGCAATTGAACAGGGAAAAGAAAGTAGAGTAAGTACTTTGGCAGAAATTGCATTTGCCATCGGTGTACAGCCTAGCGAAATCATGAATGTTATTTTCAAAATCAAGCCTCGATTTAAATTATCCAGCAAAAGAAAAGAGAAAACGAAATTAACACAGCGAATAAATCACATGGTCAATACAAATTATTTTGATGAGCCTAAATATGTAAAAAATGTTCTTGATTCATTAGTTGATGATTTTAGAATCGAAACTACCTCTTCTTCCATTTCTGCAATATTACTCAGAAGAGTAAATGAAGGAAAACTTAGAATCAAGAAGATAGGACGACAAAATCAGTATTTAAGTATCAGAAAAAATAGAGGTTATTAAAATGAATCAATCTTTTGTTTACATATTTTTTCAACTACAGGTACCATTGAAGTTACCTTGTCAATTAAATCTTTAAGCTCAGCTTCATTGATGATATAATCTTCCCGATATCGCGCATCTATATACCCACGTTTTAATAAATCAAATAAATGGTTTTCATACCCATTCATTTCTGCCTGAAAAATTAAAAATAACTCTGTGGAATAGGGTTTAGATTTCTTGCGAAGTTTCCATAGATTATGCAATTTAGGTTTGTAATCAGTAAACACCAACAAAACAGTATAATACAAACTTTCGGCTGCTTGATGTAACTGAAAAACTCCAACTTTTAAACTGTTCCGATGAAAATGGAATTTACAGCCTTCAATTAATTCAAGAACTTGAGGGAACCAAGTATTAAAATAACGTAAAGCTTTTTCTTTCCTTTCTAATGAAGTCAATTCTCGAGGCTTAGCAAATTCGGTGATGTCAGAATCAAACATCAATACACCTTCATTTACTATGTCAACAAAAAAATATTCGCCAATCTCTAAACCTTTATTAATGTAATCAATCTCATGTATTTCCAGGTTTAGCGGCGCATTATATTTGGATGCCTTATTAATAATAGCGCTTTCAAGATTAAAAAGTTTCTCCGGTATCTCCTTTAAAACAATCAAAATATCATAATCGCTGGCATATTCGTAAATGGTGCCGTCTTTTGCGTGGTATTTATGTTCTACTTGCTTACCCTTAGCATAGCTGCCAAACAGAATAATTTTTTCAGGATCAATTACTTCTTTGATAGTTTCTACAATTTGAAGTAATTGTTCCTGATTTATATTTGGAAGAAATGAAATGGAAGTTTTCATTTTACGAAAATAAATTTATATTTTTAATAAGGTAAAAAATGTATGAAAGATTGGAACCCTAATAACTTCAGTTAAGAAAGGAAGACAATTTGCCAATTTAATGTGCTGGATGAAATGGACCAAGCCGAAGCCGTTTAAAATGAAAATTAGAAATTAGCTTTATTGAGATGCATTTGGAAAAAACTTAAAAAAGTTAATTGAAAGTAAGAAGAAGACTCCTGAACATGTGGCTGCATTAAGTAATATTGAAACAAAACAAGTTTACAGAGCCATCAATGGAGAACACAGTATTTCGCTTTCAATGCTTGCGGCGATACCAAAAGGATTAGAAGTTCATCCGAAGAAATTATTGGTTTTTAATTTATATTTTTCTGATGATGAAAAATTAGTAATTTCAAAAACGTCCAGACAGAAAAGCAGAACCTAACTTATGCAAAAAGAAATAAAACACTTTCAAAAAAGTAGTGAGAAAACTCTTCAAAAGGGACAAGATGATTTTGAAAAGCAATTAAGTTTTATAAGTGCCGGCACATTAGGAATTTCCATGGTATTAGTCGATAAGATCATTAAGAACATATCAGGTGCAACTAATAAATGGATGCTTATTGGTAGTTGGAGTTTTCTGGGAGCAACATTAGTCGTTAATTTGTTATCTCATTATTTTTCAATACATTTTAATTATAGAAATCTAGATGAAATTAATTGTGATACTTATGACGAAAGAAAATCAATTAAAAGAAATAATATTATTAGGGTCATAAATATCTTTACATTATGTACGTTAACGGTAGGTATATTTTTTTTGATTCTATTCATGTCTTTAAATATTTAAGAAAATGCCGAATAACAAAACTATAAAACCAGTGGATAGCACGAAGGGTAGGATTTGTATTCCTCCCCCAAAAAATATTCCAAATAATGGAAGATTAACTCCGCCACCCCCAAAACTATCACCACCTAAAAAGAGCAAGTAATAGTTTAGAAACGATCTGGCAATAAATGTCTTTTTGGGATTCAAATTATTAACTTGCAACTTCAGAGCAAAAATGAATGGAAAAGGTACAAGCTATATCAAACTCTTTTAAAACAGGCCTGGAAAGGCTTGGTTTTCAGGATGACAATGCGCTTTTCTTAACCAAGTATAAGAAGAAATTACCTGATCTCGAAATTTTGTTTCTTATTGAAACGGCACTGATATTTAAGGCCACTGCTGTTTATGTCCGTAAACAATTGAATGGTGGTTACAAACCACAGGTATATTTATTTGATTTTACAGATAGAAGTTTTTCAGCGGAAATTGAAAATGAAATCTCAGATATTCAGAAAAGGATTTGGAGCAGTGGTGAAGTGCCATTGGCATGCATATTTTTAAATACAGAAATAAGAATAATTGACTGCACAAAACATATCACTAAAGATTTTAAGCCGGAATATTTAATTGAAAGTTTAAAGTTAGCTGGTAAAACCCATGATTTATACAATGAGCAATTTGCAATAAAAATTAAAACGGGTATTTTTTGGGAACAGGAAGAAATAAAGGGAAAATTCTTTTTTAAAAATTCTGCATACGATACACTCATCAGGAACATACGAAAGGTAACGGATAAGCTTTCAAGGGAGCTAAAAAAAGTATCGATAGATCTGATTAACAAAATAATTGTACAGTCGATCCTGATTAAATATTTGGAAGAAACAACTGACAACGATGGGAAGAAACTGCTTTCAGAAAAGTATTTTAAAAAATATAATGAATCTAATTCATTTAGTGATGTATTAAGAAAAGGCAGGTTCGTAAATCTGCTTTCTGACTTAAATAGAAATTTCAATGGGAATGTTTTTAAATGGGAACCCCTTGAGCAAATCCAATTGGAATCATTGGATTTAAATATTCTCTCTGATTTGCTCGCCACGAATAAAAACGATTTAACATCAGCACAGGGAGAACTCTTTGGAGATTGGAGATATTTTGAATTTAAATTAATCCCCGTTGAATTAATAAGTCGCCTCTATGAGGAATTTTTAGGGGAGAACAAAAAGGAAAAAGGATTATTTTACACTCCTTCTCATTTAGCCAAACTTTTGGTTGATGAATGTCTTCCACTAAAAGGATATAGTGACATAGATTTAACCAGTTATTCAGTACTTGACCCTGCATGTGGCTCAGGAATTTTTTTGGTTACTGTTTTTAAAAGGCTGATTCAAATATGGAGGTTGCAACACAATTTGGAAAAGCGTCCTGGAATTGAGGATCTAAAAAATATTCTTAGAAATATCTATGGAGTTGATAAGGAAGAACAAGCAATAATGTTAACCTCATTTAGTCTAAGTTTAGCATTATGTAATGAGTTAAATCCTATAGATGTTATTGAAAAATTGAGGTTTGATGATTTATCTGAAAAAAATTTGATTCACTATGATTTTTTCAAGTCTGATAAGATTCAAAAGCAAAAATTTGACTTAGTAATTGGTAACCCCCCTTTTAAACGAGGGGCTATTTCAGAATACTCCAATACGTGGTTAATAAATGGTAAGAATATAAAAATTCCACAGGGACAAATTGCTCTAAAGTTTCTATCAGAGTCTTTCCGGCTTCTAAAAGAAAATGGGTTAGTTTGTTTAATAATCAAATCATCAGGTCTCTTATACAACAGCACTTCCAGCACTTATAAGAAAGCATTGTTCTCAAACTACAATGTCGTTCAGGTTTTAGATTTCACAGCTTTAGCTAGAAACAAATCATTATGGGATGGTGCAGATGTTGCAACTGCGGCTATTTTTATAAGAAATGGTAAGCCTGATGCAACTAAAAACATTCTTCATCTAACCTTTAGACGGACGAAAGCAACTATAGAACGAATTACATTTGAAGTGGATGACTACGATTTGCATTTTATAAACAGACAAGCAGCTATTTATAATGAGTACATATGGAAAAATAACCTTCTTGGAGGCGGAAGGATAAAAAATCTTGTCGAGAAGGTTCAACACCTTCCTCTATTGGAAAAGTTCCTGAGAGATAATAATTGTATATCGGGCGAAGGGTATATAATTGGAAAAAATGGCGAGTTAACCCCCGATTATATTTTTAAATACAAAACTCTCCCCACAAAAGCTATTAATAGTAGCGGAATTGATTACAGTAAATTGACAACAATCGATAAAAAAACATCTTTTGTTAAGGTTCCTCCCGAGCTACTATTAAAAGCACCTAACATAATAATTAAAGAAAATATTGGTTCAAAAAAACTACCTGTTTTTTTTAATGAAGAAACATCGTTTTCTTTCAAACATAAAATTGTATCAATTGCCGCTAAATCGAAAGATAAATTTATTCTAAGTGCAATAGTAGATTCTTTCGAAACACATTCGGAATTCTATAGATTCTATATGTACGTTACCAGTAGCCAGATATTAATAAACTTAAATACTGCAACATTAAAGAAAGATTTTATGAATTTGAGGTTCGCAGTTGGTGAAAATAAATTAAGAGAAATCTTTTCAATTTTTGACAAGAAAGTGATTTCTGATGTGAATACTTATTTTCAGGATTTTATAAGACATGGCGAAAAATCAAAGGCATTAGCTCAAATCCGGCAGAATAAAATTGAATCTGTTTTATCTAATTATGGAACAGAATTTTCTCGGGCACTAAATTCTGTTTACGAAGATAAAGATCGAAAATTCAGGTTGTCTGATATAGTTGAACTTGAGAACGCAACGCTAATTGCTGCAGTATTTAAATATGATTCCATAAGAAAAGAACCTGTATTTCATAAAGATTTATCAGAACTGAAAATTGAAAGCCTTACGGAAAATGAAATATCTTCTCAACTTACAATAAAAAGAATAATAAAATTATATCCTCAAAAGGACACAATCATCTTCGTTAAACCTAACCAATACAAATACTGGCTTTCATTAATGGCATATCGTGATTCTGATAAATGTTTCTCAGACCTTTCAAAACAAATTGATGAATGACAGCAGAGGAAAATTTTTCAAATAACGAACAGCCGAATATTGATGTTCCAAAGATTATTTTTTTGATCATTGAATCAATGAAACAGACTGTACCGCATTTCAAATTCTACATTGCTTCAGATTTTCATAAGAAGAGTAAATTAAGTGAAGATGATTATTCACAGATTTACATTGAACAGGCTCAAATTCTAATCAGGAAAAACGATTACCCTTTTAATATAAGTAGTCAATATCGGGATATTTATAATCTTAGTAAAGGGTTTTCTGACTTTTACTTCTATCCTAATGAGCAGGATAAATTAGCATCATCTATATTCTCAGTGGAAAGCAAACGCCTGCCTTCACCTGGAAAATCGAGGGAAAAAGAGTATGTAATCGGGGATTCAAATAATGGAGGTATTGAAAGATATAAAATAGAGAAACACGGCAAAAACCTGAAAGATGGTGGTTTAGTTGGATTTATCGAAAAAGGAAATTTCAGCTATTGGGAAATAACCATCAATAATTGGATCAAAGATTTAGCCAATGCCGGGCAGCCCTGGATGGCTGATGAAATTTTATCCGGCATAAAATCTGATGTTGACTATTACCATTTAAAATCCATCGCACACAGAAAGAGTAGTGATATTAATTTGTTTCATCTGTGGGTTGCGTTAAATTGAAAAGTTAGCAAATTTCGCGGATACAATCTGATCTAAGTATAATTAATTTTGCTGACTTTTTCTCTTCCGGTTTTACAAAACTTCCCCTCAATTATATTTTAACTTGATAATGTAAACTAAAGGGGTCAATAGGTGTTTACGCTGAATGTGGGATTTTATTATGCCTTAGCAATTTAAAAGTTATTTAATATTATAATAATCGAAATCTGTCTTTAAATTTTCGAGTCTTAATTTAACTGAAGGATCAATATTATTTCCAAATACTTTAATTTCTACTTTTGGGAGATCGCCCATATATTCTCTTTTGATAAAACAAATAATTTCTCTTTCGGAAAAATTATCTTGTACAAACTCCATGAATTTGTCTTCTTCAAACATTGCAGCTATTTTGAAAATTGGAAAATCAAAGTCTGGAATTGATTCATTATCGATAAAATAAATCTTATCAATATATTTTGAATTCACATGCTGTTTCTTCTTATCCTCAAGAATAGTAAATAATTTTCTATTTATTTTCCATTGAGGAATAAAATTGTTGCCGCCGATTTGTATTCGGAAATTATTTCTTGCATTTGGAATAATACTAAATGGTGGAATGATTTTAAAAATTATATCAAAGTCAGAACTGTTTTTGTCCACTTCTATATTATTTATAATTGAATAATTCTTAATTACCAGTTCTCCGTATTTATCAATATCTTCATACTCTATAGATCGGTAGTTGCTTTTTTGTAATTCATTAATGAAATTTAAAAGTTTTTCTCTGTAAATCTCATTAATGCCTTTATACACTGGGTGAGCAAATTTGATAGTACCAATTAAACCGACACAGGTATTTAATTTTTGAAACTGCAAAACAATGTTCTCTAAAACTCCTATTTTTCTTTTTATGGATTGGAACTCTGGATTATAAATCTTTCTGCATTCACAAAGGAATTCTTGATCATTAATCGTACAAACAATATCCAGTGCTTTTTCACCTTCTTTCGCAGTTTTAAAATTTTCTATATTATTGTAATCAAAAAGTCGAAAAAGATAAAGTTCAAAAAACATATCTCTAAACTGGCGAGGATCTGCAATTAGACTTTTAAATTTTTTTTGAATTGATTTGCTCAATCCTTTTAAATATAATAAAATATTAGCTATCTCTAATAAAGCAAACACACACGCTGTTTTTTCGTAGTTGACTAATAAAAAATGTATCCAATTTGGGTCGGATAACAAATCTGGGTTTATTTTTTTTAAAATAAAAAAATCTTGACCAAAATAATCGTTTAAAATTTTATAAATAAAATTTATATCTTCTCTCTTTAATTTCATTTCTAATGAGAGTGGAGAGGACAGCAGGTAACATTCCTTTTTCCAATTTTCTAATAGATTTACATTATTTGCCATTCACTATTTTTACCTCCTCCTCACTCAACCCATACAATTCATACACGAGTTTATTTATTTTATCATCGGTATATTTTATTCTTGTTCCTAATTGATTGAGTTTATCGGGTAGGGTAGTTTGGTGTTTTTCTTTTTGTAATTGAAGCATGGTTGCTACTAAATCCACAATTTTATCGTGAATTAAAACTTCCGTTTTATTTGATTTATCAATTTCCTTAATTGGAAGTAGTGCAATATGCCCTCTTTTAACTTGTGCCAGTGCTTCACCCTTTTCTGGGTTTAGAATATTTTGATAATACCAGTTTAAAAATTTTGAATTAACTAAACCTAGGATATAGTGCAGATTTATCTCATTTTTCTTATGGACAATTGTGTATAGATTATCTCTTACTATGAATTGCTTTGTATCAAGAGTTGCATTTAAATGGTCGCCGGTTTGTCGGATGACTATCTTTTCTTTCGCATCATAATTAGCCGAATAGCGAGGTTCGGCAAGCCAATCTCCAAATTTAATAAAATAGTTATTATGCCACTTTATTTGATATCGATTCATCATACTACCTCTCAACAGAGGACGAAAAAAGCCATTCATTTTTGTATCTGAAACGAAAGGCTTTTCATCAACAATCTTTCTTGTTTGTAACGGTTTGCCTTTTCCAACTTGAAAAGGTTTGGTCCCCTGGGTAATTTTACAAATACTATCCAATATAGGAAAAGTTGAAATCTTTTTCTGAAGCGAAATATTCCTATTATTATTTAAAATATTAACCGGGCTGCCATTTGCTAAGATCCACTTTTGTTGGCTAATTACACTTGCTGTTTTCTTATTTTGTTTATCAAATATTTCTACATTGATTAGGTGTTTTTGCTTTGGTAATATATTTCTAAAAATTACGATTTGTGTATCCACAACTGCTTGGGCGAAGACCGGATTTTGATATTGTACAATATTTTCTATTTCTGTTTTATTAAAAAGATATTCTCGAATTTTTGAGGATTTTAAATTTAAAAGCCAAGTATTCGGAATTATAAACCCCAGGAGACCTTTTTCTTTTAAAATTTTAAGTGAATTTTCTACAAACAAAAAGTAACTATCAAGTTGATAGTTTTGGAATTTAAATTTTTTTAAAAAGTATTCGACCTCTTCAGTTAATAATTGTGCACCGTACGGTGGATTGCCCACCACACAATCAAACCCGCCCTGCTTAAATATATTCGGAAATGCATTCTGCCAGCTAAAAGGTTTTACTTTCTTTTCTATGCCCGGTTCAAAATCTAACAATCCGTCATAGAAATCCATATCTATCAAACTGTTCCCGCATTTTATATTATCATCCAGTGTTGGCAATATCCTTTCGCCAAAAGTCATTTGTGCATTAATGCTGCTTTTGGTTTCGCCCTCCATACATTTCAGCATCAGGCTTAGCTTGGTTACTTCCACTGCCTGCGCATCTATGTCCACGCCAAAAATATTGTTCAGCAGTATTCGTTTCTTTATGGTAGTACTAAGGTGTCCATCGGGAGTTAGCGGTAATAATTTCTTTTCTTTTATCGCATCATTACGTTGCTTCGTATTGTACTTGCTGCTTGCTGCAATCGTACTCAGCTCTTCAAACTTTGGTTTGTAATATTCCTGGTGATAATTTAAAAGATACTGGTATGCACCAATTAAAAAACTTCCGCTACCACAAGCGGGATCTACAATTTTTATTGCTTCTATTTGTTTGGGATTTAAACCTTCGGTTAATTTCCCTACTGTGTTTTTTACAATATACTCAACAATGTATTCCGGCGTGTAATAGACCCCGCCTGCTTTGCGCACTTCGGGTTTTTCTTCTATCACCGCCTTATGTGCCGATGTAAGCCTTATTTGTTTGCCCAAAAATTGCTCATATGCACTGCCTAATATCTCTACACTTAGCACACTAAACTCATAGGGGCTTACGGGATAATAGAGTTCGTTGAGAATGTTTTTTATTATTTTATTATCCAGCATAACGCCGGAACTCAACTTGTCTTTTTTAAAATCAAACAAGCCGCTGTTGTATTTACTATCTGCTTCTTGAAAATATTTAAAAAGGTTTTGATAATAATCATCACCAGTCAGGCTTGCTTTCAATCTGCCATATTCTTCCACGCCACGGTCTTCTGCTATTCTTAAAAAGATCAGGCGATCAAGAGTTTGCTGCACTGTAAAATTTATTTCATCTTCATCTAGTTGTGCATTTCTTAAGGCAATATTTTGCGCCAGTTCTTTGCGCCATTCATCCAGCGAGACGAGGAATTCTTTATCTACCGTGCTCGTGCCTCTTTTGTTGCTATCACTCTTTATATATTTATCAAAGCCACCTTTCAGCACTTTCTCTTTGCTGAAATTATCCCAGATAAAATCAAACTCACTGAGGTAATCTTTGTAGGTAATATATTTAATGCGGCTCGTGCTTGCCTTATCGTTTGCGTTGGGTTTTTTCTTACAATCATACACGGCAAATTCTTCAAAGTCAGTAAGGATAGAAACGGCAAGTTTTGCGCTCCATGCATAACGGCGCACCTGGTATGCAGGCTCTACTTCATCCTTCACATACACGCTCGGCTTCTTGGCTTCTACAAAAAATAATCTTTTGCCGCCCGGTAACCTGAAAGAATAATCGGGTGCTTTGGTAGCGCTGCCTATTTTTATTTTGTCTTCATGTATCACTTCGCGATAGGCTTCTGCATTGCCTGCGGAATTGTTCATATCCCAACCCAATGCAGTAAAAAACGGATCAATAAAATCTTTGCGTGTAAGGGTTTCATTGTACTCGCTTTTTTTATAAGAAGGCAATTGTTCCTGGAAACGTTCTACCAACG
>JBEPVG010000027.1:0-10823 GCA_041691175.1 Chitinophagaceae bacterium | reverse complement strand
ATCAATTAAATCAATTGCTTTGTCGGGCAAAAAACGGTCGGTGATATAACGGTTTGATAGTTCAACAGCGGCAATAATAGCTTCATCTTTTATGCGTACATGATGATGCGTTTCATACCTGTCTTTCAAACCTCTCAATATTGAAATTGCATCTTCCACACTTGGTTCGTTTACCATCACTTTTTGAAATCTTCTTTCCAGGGCTTTATCTTTTTCAAAGAATTTTTGATATTCATTCAGTGTAGTCGCTCCAATTGCTCTTAACTCACCACGGGCCAGAGCAGGCTTTAAAATATTAGCCGCATCCATCGCACCTTCGCCGCCGCCGGCCCCTACGAGTGTATGAATTTCATCAATGAACATTACAATTTCACCATCACTGTCACCCACTTCTTTGATCACCGATTTTAATCTTTCTTCAAACTCTCCTTTATATTTTGCTCCTGCAATCAACAGGCCCATATCCAACGCGTAAATTATTTTTGATTTCAGGTTTTCAGGTACATCGCCACTGATGATCCTGATAGCCAAACCTTCTACAATAGCGGTTTTACCAACACCGGGTTCACCCACGAGTATCGGATTATTTTTTGTTCTTCTTGACAAAATATGCAGTGTTCTTCGTATTTCTTCATCGCGCCCGATAACAGGATCCAGTTTATTACTCCTGGCTAATTCGTTTAAATTTTTCGCATATTTATTCAGCGCGTTAAATTGTGTTTCAGAGGTTTGAGAAGAAACTGTAGAGCCTTTTTTCAAATCTTTAATGGCGGCTACGAGGTCTTTCTCAGTGAGTCCTGCATCTTTCAAAATCTTTGCAGCATTATCATTTCCCTGTACAATGGCAAGCAACAAATGCTCAACGCTTACGAATTCATCATTAAAAGTTTTAAGAGAAGCAGCAGCACGAAGAAGAACATTATTAAGATCACGGCTGACAACTTGTGCGGGTTCGCCACTTTCCATTTTTGGAAGTTTTTTTATACTCTCATCCACTTTGCCTTCTACAAAATTTACATTAACATTATTTTTTTTCAAAAGAAAATCAACAGGACTGTCTTCATCAGTTAGCAACGCTTTTAATAAATGTTCTGCTTCTATATTCGGATTTTTCCCATTGAAAGCTAACTGTTGTGCTTTCTGAAAAATTTCCTGTGATTTTATTGTTAAGTTACCTGGATTCATAATTAAAATTTATAAGGTGGTTCACAAATTTTAATCCAACATGAAATTGCAGAAAAATCTGTCGTGTTTAATCTAAGAAACATGACGCAAATGCAGCCTGAATGATTTATGTATGAAATTTTTTCAGTTTTACGATTTAAAACAGCAATGTTATTTTTGCATCACTTATGTTGGGTAAATCAGAATATACTTCTTTTGTAAAAAACACTGCTTATTCGTTGGGTTTTGATTATTGCGGAATCGCAAAAGCAGAAAAACTGGATGAAGAAGCAAGACGTTTGGAATCGTGGCTGAATAAAGGTTTAAATGGGAAAATGGCTTACATGGAAAACTATTTTGACCTTAGAACTGACCCGACAAAATTAGTACAGGGAGCAAAATCTGTAATCACTTTATTATTAAATTATTTTCCTACTCAAGAACAAAATCCGGATGTTCCTCAAATCTCAAAATATGCTTATGGGAATGATTATCATGAGGTGATTAAAGGCAAGCTTAAAATATTTCTAAATTTATTAAAAGAAAATATTGGTGAAATAAATGGACGTGGATTCACTGATAGTGCGCCGGTTTTAGAAAGAAGCTGGGCCGTAAAAAGCGGGCTTGGCTGGGTAGGAAAAAATGGAAATTTAATAACAAAAAATAATGGTTCATTTTTTTTTATTGCAACATTAATTACCGATTTGGAATTAGAAACTGATAATCCTTTTATAAAAGATTATTGCGGCAGTTGCACAAAGTGTATTGATAATTGCCCCACAGAGGCAATTCTTCCCGATAAAGTAATTGATGGAAGCAAATGCATCTCTTATTTCACGATTGAATTGAAAGATATGTTGATTCCCCGGGAGATGAAAGGAAAATTTGAAAACAAAATGTTTGGTTGTGACATCTGCCAGGATGTATGTCCGTGGAATCGTTTTTCTAAACCAAATAAAGAAATTGAGTTTACGCCATTGAATGAGGTGCTTAATTTTTCTAAAAACGATTGGGAAGAAATTACCGAAGAATCTTTTAAAATTATTTTTAAAAAGTCTCCTTTGAAACGTACAAAATTTGAAGGGATTAAAAGGAATTTAAAGTTTTTAAATTCTTACAAATAGGAAAATAGATTATTTGTTTGTTTACTCCAATTCCATAATGCTACGCGTAAATTATAAGAAATATTTTTATATTTTACTGAATCAATGCTGCAATTTTATCAAGAGGAATTGTGTTGGCAAAAGACAAAACAGAATTTTCGTCCATTCCATTTGCCGTGATAGTAACCAATGCATTTTTAAAGGGAATTTGTAACTGATAATTCGGTTTACCATTTGCATTATCGCCTTGTTTTTCAAGCCGTGATTTATAGCCCTGAATTTTTACAACTTTTGTGGTTGAATTTCTCATCATTCCACCTACAAATGGCATGTTTAGAAATGCATTCAGGGTTGTGATGAGTGGGGAATTACTGATAATCTCGACCTGTGAACCCGTGTTGCCATAAGAGCGATGCACCGTTGCACCCACAAATCCCACATTTGCGGCTACCTGGTCACTACTACTAACGGACCCTGCATCATTCATTTTATCGGGCAATAATTTCAAGACTTCTTTACCAACAATCATGTCAATCTCCTGCACAGCCTGTTCCAATGAAAAATGTGCATCAGCGAGCTTGCCGGAAGAGTAAGCTGTTTTTGCATCAGCGATATCTTTTGAAAAATCCTGTGCCTGTGCGGCTACAGTGAAAAAAAGTATCAGAATTAAAATGGAATATTTGTTCATTGTTCGAATTTTTAAGTGTTTATTTTTCTCCTAATGATTTTTTGATGTTTTCGATATTAAATGAATTTGCAGCTTTCATCACTTCGTCCTCATTTGCAAAATTGATGCACTCCCATACAACCATGGAACTTTGACCAATTGGAACAATCAATGAATACCCTGTGCTTTCATCATAACTAATAATAGCCTTATTTCCCTGCACTTTTACTTGTTTTACATTTTGATCTTTTCCGTTCGATTCTACTGCATACGCATTTCCAAAATATGCATTCACCAATCCGGAATACAGCATGTTGTTACCTATTGTAATCGTACATTGTTTATCTTTTTTATCCGAATAAACCCGTTGAATGGTCATGTTATTCCAACCCCATTGCGTGCTCACTACTCTGTCCTGTGTTGTGTCTTTTTGTAATCCGTCCACCATCTCAGGAAGTGATTTTAATAATTCATGTCCCAATTGAATTTCAATCCCCATTAAAGCCTGTTGAACAGCATAACGGGCATCACTATAATTATTGGCAGAAAATGATTTGGTAGCGTCATCCATAGCTGCATTTACATCTGGTGGTGCAGTGTTTTTCAATCCAGCGCCTCCTTTGTTAACAGGTTTACCGCGGTTACTGGAAGGGCTTTGCGATACTGTGCTACTGGAGGTTTCCGCTTCAGTGCCGGTTTTTTTATCAATCGCTTTATTGACCGCACTATTTGCTTTTTCTTTCAGTTTTTTTAAAAATTGAGCTTGCGAAACCTGGGGAAGAGAAAGCAAAAAACTGCTGCCCAATAAAAAAACAATATGTTTCATCAGTTGTTATTTTTAAGATTTAAAAAAAAGGGATTGCGGAGTAAGTTTCGAAAAGGAGATGTGGATGTAAACGTAAATCTAACAAATAAAATTTAAAAATAAATCGAAAAACGAAAAAAAATTTGAAATAAGAAATAAGAATTGATTGATGATGTTAAGGGTAAAAATAAAACCAAAACTTAAGGACTACTTTCGTCGAAAATTAAAACTTGAAATGAGCAATTTGAAATCATTGGATAAAAAATATATCTGGCATCCCTATACACATCAAAAAAGCATGATACCGGCAGTTCCTATTGTAAAAGGTAAAAAATCTTTATTGATAGATGAAAACGGCAACAAATATATTGACGGAATAAGTAGTTGGTGGGTAAATATTCATGGGCATGGAAATAAATTTATCGCTAAAAAACTCTATCAACAAGCCAAGAAGTTAGAGCAGGTAATATTTACCGCTTTCACGCATGAGCCTGCCGTAGAACTCGCGGAAAAATTGTTAAGCGTTTTGCCTGGCAATTTTTCAAAAATATTTTACACAGATGATGGCTCTACGGCTACCGAAGTCGCCATCAAACTTTCCCTTCAATACTGGAAAAATGTGGGAAACAATAAGCGAAGCAAAATTCTCGCTTTTCATAATTCTTATCATGGGGATACTTTCGGAGCGATGAGCGTAAGTGAGCGCGGAATATACACGTCAGCCTTTCAGGATAAATTATTTGATGTGATTTTTATTGATACGCCTGATGGAAATAATTTTGAAGAGATTAAAAATGAAATTGAAAAGCACAAAGATGAATTCGTTTGCTTTATTTATGAGCCTTTGCTTCAAGGGGCAGAAGGCATGAGAATGTATAATGCGAACGGTTTGAACAATTTACTTGGTTATTTGAAAAGTGAAAAAATTATTTGTATAGCTGATGAAGTACTTACCGGTTTTTATCGCACGGGAAAATTTTTCGCGGGAGATTATATGGAAGAGAAGGCTGATATTATTTGCCTGAGCAAGGCGCTAACCGGCGGCACAATGGCTTTGGGCGTTACAGCCTGCACACAGAAAATTTATGATGAATTTGTAAGTGATGATAAAACGAAAACGCTTTTTCATGGGCATTCGTTCACAGCTAATCCGCTTGCCTGCGTTGCAGCAATCGCCAGTTTTGAACTGATTCAAAAAAAAGAATGTTTAGAAGGTATCGAAAATATTATTTCGCATCATCAAAAATTTGCCACGAATCTTCATAAGTTTGAAAGGAAAAATTATATAAAAAACGTTCGTCAAATTGGGACAATTATTGCTTTTGAAATCTGCACAAAGGACAAGGATGATTATTTAAATAATGTAAGCAAGACTTTTACTCTCTTTTGTATGAAACATGGTGTATATCTGCGTTCCATGGGGAACACGATTTATGTAATGCCACCATATTGTGTCACCTCACGGGAATTAAAAAAAATATATTCAGTGGTCGTTAAATACATCAAAAACCACGCAAAGGAAAATAATTAGTTTAATTTTCTGCAGCTTTTCTCAGGTCATCTAAGGCTGCTTTATATTGCG
This sequence comes from Chitinophagaceae bacterium, assembly GCA_041691175.1. Classification (GTDB taxonomy): domain Bacteria; phylum Bacteroidota; class Bacteroidia; order Chitinophagales; family Chitinophagaceae; genus Ginsengibacter. Next base: position 5,502 of record JBEPVG010000027.1, on the reverse strand, counting down.
AGCCTGAAAATTTATCAAAAAGAATTCCTTCAATTCTCTTCCACGGATACCAACCCAAATTGATATTGATATTCCACGTGAGTTGGGTTTGGTTGTTCAATTTAGGAATCAGAAGAAACTCATATTGCACTTGAGTTGACGAACTGGATTGTACATCAACATCTATCCTGTTATTCGTTGTATCAATCAGGTTCAAAAGAATCGTTTTTCCGCTTTTATCTTTTAAGGTTACTGAAGAAATAGATTTAGAGGAAGCTGAGTTTTTTAAAGCAGAAACGTTTTCATCTTTGAATGCCGGATACCAGTTTTTCCACTTGTCAAAATTTACAATCTGAGCGGTGATCTTTTCGAAGGATGCGTTTATTTCTACTGATTTTGCAACAGTAACACGCGATGGCAACAACAAACTAATCAAAAAGATAATTGCAAAAATTACCAGCAAAAAAATAATAAATCTAAAAAATCGCACCATAATATTTCTTTTATTCCCATTTAAAAACCTTAATAGCGACGGCATAAACTACAACGCCCCACAATAATAAAATGGATATTTCCCATCTTTCGTTCCAAAGATTATTCCCTTCGAAAGCCACGTCACGCAATGCATTATTTAAATGGGTGAGTGGTAATGCCTGGGCAATATATTGCAGCCATTTCGGAAAAACATCAATCGGAAAAAATGTACCGCAAATTAAAAATTGCGGCAAAGTTAGGATGTTGGCAAAAGGCGGAATGGTGCTATCATTTTTTGCAACGCCGCTGACTATAAATCCCATTCCCATAAAAACCACGAGACCAATAAAACTTAGGATAAGCATTTCAATGAAAGTCTCCAATCCGTTAATTAACGTAAAATCAAAAAAATAATATCCCGCAAGGATTATCACAACTGCTGTTAACATCTGAAATAAAACCCGGCTAAACATTTCACCCAAAATAATATAACTGCGGCTAATTGGCGTTGCAAAAAATCTTTTTAGAACCAATGTATTTCTCAAATTAAAAAACATGAATGCTACGCCAAAAACTCCCGATGCAAGTAATGAAAATCCCAACTGTCCCGGAAGTATAAAATCAATTGTTTTGTATTTTTTTATAACTGCAATATCTCTCGTAAAATTAAAATCAAAATTAGCATAGGCAAGCCTCCCCGGATATTTTTCATTACTTACTTTGTTGATTACGCTTTCAACCAAAGCTTTAAACTGCGGCCACTGATCATTACTTGAAGTAGTACTTTTTAATGTAAAAATATAAGGTGGATTTGCGGATGGATTTTTTTGAATATTCATAACTCCCGCAATCTTCCCGCTTTCCAAATCTTTTTCCAAAGAATTTATATCAGGATACTTTTTAATAATTACACCATGTGAATTTTCCAAAGCTTTGTACAAATCATTGGTTGTATCCGCATGATTATCAATGGCTATTTTGTAACTTCTGAAATTTCCATTATTGCCCATAAAACCAAAAACCAAAATAAAAATAAATGGAAATGCAAAGCCAAATATCACAGCAGAAGGACTTCGGAAAATCGCATGTAAACTTGCTTTGGTAATTGCAAACATTGCCCTCACCTGGCTATATCTTTTCATCTTAAAAACTAATTTTAATCGCGCAAAACTAACCGTCAAAAAAATAAAAGCCAGAAATAATTTTCAAAACAAAGACATTTGACGTATCTTAGATGGTCAAAAGGCAGACTATGAAAAAAATACGAAAATATAACCAGGCTGAAGAAAAACCCAGTATGACCGAAGAACCTATGGCTCTTAGTGGTTTAAAGAGAAACATTTCTTCCTTGAAGGATTTCGCTTTTAATGATTTTAAGAAAATCGCAGATAAAGTAGATTTTACCCAAAAAGAATGGTCTGATATTCTTCATATTTCTGAAAGGACTTTGCAAAGATATGGCCATGATAATGGAGCTTTTAATACAGGAGTCATTGATCGCATTCTTCAAATCAATAAAGTTTTTGAGCGTGGTAAAGAAGTTTTTGGAAGCTATGAAAGATTTAATCTTTGGCTTCGTAGCAATCCCACTATGCTCGAAGCACAACTATCTTTACGATCCCTTGCAAGATTTGATGGCATTTATAACATACTTACTCAATTAGGAAGAATAGAACATGGAATTTTAGCATGATAGTTTACAGACTAACTACAGGTAAATACACTAAGGATATTTCCGGCACCGGGGCAAAAATTTATGGTGGTCGTTGGAATCCTGTAGGACTTGCAGCTCTATACACCTCCGAATTTATTTCTTTGGCGATTCTTGAGATTTTGGTTAGGGCTACAAAAAATACTTATCCATATTCTTATGAGCTCACATCTTTCGAAATTCCTGACAGTGGCATTTACCAGGTGCAATTAAAAAAATTGAAACCGGAATGGAAATATGATTTAAAATACACGCAAGGAATTGGCGAAGATTTTTTGAATGGAAATCAAACTCTATGTGTGAAAGTTCCATCTTCTATCGTGCCACAGGAAAATAATTTCCTGTTAAACCCTTTACATCCAAATTTTAAAAAGGTCAAATTAATCCAATCCGAATTATTAGATTTAGACAAAAGATTACTCATAAAATAAAGCAGCATGAACAAAATCTTTTTGATTACAGGAGGCAACATCGGAGACAGAAAACAAAATCTGGAAACAGCTGCTGAACTGATTCAGGATCGGATAGGAACTATTGTGCAAAGCTCAAAAATCTATGAAACAGATGCATGGGGAATTACAAATCAGGCTGTTTTTTACAATCAAATCCATATTGTTGAAACTAACTTTTCAGCAGTAGAAATTTTACATAAAATTCTAAAGATTGAAGAAAAAATGGGAAGAGTGAGAACGATAAAAAATGCCGCAAGAATTATTGATATCGACATTTTATTTTTTAATGACGAAGTCATTCATATACCAAATCTTATTGTTCCACATCCGGAAATTATCAATCGCCGTTTTGTATTAACGCCTTTAACTGAATTGGCTCCAGAAATGATTCATCCTGTTCTTAACAAAAATATTTTCGAATTATTAGAGAACTGTACAGACGAATTAAACGTAATGCCAATTCCTGAGTTTTTAGAATGAAAAAAGTAATTCGCAATTTTTCCTACCGATTGATGCGGTCAGGTGAGGTTTGTTTACAGGTAGTTGTATTTTTGACTAATCAAATATTTTATCTGATAAAAAGAATGAAATATAATTTCATCACCATTGAAGGAAATATAGGCGCTGGAAAAACCACACTAGCCCTTTTATTGAGTAAGCATTTTAATGCAAGACTGATCCTTGAAGAATTTGCTGAAAATCCTTTTCTCTCAAAATTTTATGAGAACCGCCAGCAGTATGCTTTTCCATTGGAACTATTTTTTATGGCCGAAAGATATAAGCAACTGAAAGAATTGTTACAAACAAAAGATCTGTTTCACAATGTTACCATTTCTGATTACCTGTTTACCAAAAGCCTTTTGTTTGCAAAAGTGAATTTGCAGGAACAGGAATTTCTATTGTACCAAAAATTATTTGACATCATCAATCCTCAACTAATACAGCCCGATTTGCTGATCTATCTTCATGCGCCGGTTTCAAAACTAAAAGCTAATATCAAAAAAAGAAACCGTTCTTATGAACAGTCAATTGAACCCGATTATCTTTTTTCTTTGCAGGAGACTTATACTCAATATATCAAACAACATGCAATCAAAACATTATTCATTGATGTATCCAACGCAGATTTTTTAGAAAATGAAAAACACCTGAAAGCCTTGACAGACGCACTCGACAAAGATTATGATTACGGACAGAATTATTTAATACTGCCTTAAATAAAATAATAAATGCATCTCAAAACTGATCCATTTGCGGCTGTAAAAGTTATTGAGTATCGCAATTTACTGATAGGAAGATTTTCATTTATTATGGGATTAAGAATGATGGCAACGCTCATTGGATGGTGGATTTATTTATTAACTAATGACCCATTTGCAATCGGCCTGGTTGGTTTATCAGAAGTAGTTCCTGCACTTTCTTTAGCATTATATGCAGGCCATGTAATTGATCAAAGCGAAAAAAGAAAATTATTATTAAAAGGAGTTATTCTTTATTTTTTTGCTGTGGTTGCTTTAATTTTTATTTCAACAAAATTTACTTCACAGCATTTAAGTAATCACTCGGTTGCCATTTGTATTTATTTCGTAATCTTCTGCACCGGAATTTTTCGCGCTTTTACAGGGCCGGTTTTCAGTGCGGTCATTGCTTACATTGTTCCACGAAATGACTTGCAAAATGCAACTACCTGGAGTCAGGGGACATGGCTCTCAGCCTCTGTTACAGGCCACGCAACTGGCGGATTTTTAATAGCAATTATAGGAATCACCGGAACATTAATTACTATCAATTTATTGATCATCCTTTCCTTTTTCTTTTTATTCAGAATAAAACCAAAACCTGCATCTGTTGTAAAAGGAGTGGTACGGACCTGGGAAAGTGTGAAAGAAGGATTGCGGTTTGTATATAAAACAAAAGAACTTTTTGATTCCTTATCGCTCGATCTCTTTGCAGTTTTATTTGGTGGTGCTGTGGCATTAATTCCGATTTATGCTAGAGATATTTTGAAAGTCGGCTCAGAAGGATTTGGAATTCTAAACGGTGCGTCCGATTTGGGATCTATTCTGATTGTGATTATCCTTACCATTTTTCCTGCCAGGAAAAAACAAGGAAAAAAATTAATTCTGGCAGTCGGTGGTTTTGGGATTTGTATTATTATTTTCGGTATTTCAAAATTATTTTTCGTTTCCTTTATGGCTTTGATGCTCTCAGGAATGCTGGATGGAATAAGTGTTGTTGTCCGCGGCACTATTACACAATTAAAAACGCCGAATCACATGCGTGGCCGGGTAATGAGCGTCAATTCTATGTTTGTGAATTCGAGTAATGAATTAGGGCAGTTTGAAAGTGGTGTTACCGCAAAATTAATGGGAACTGTTCCTGCTGTAATCTTTGGCGGAAGTATGACCTTATTGATTGTACTTTTTACATGGTTCAAATCCCCTACTTTAAGAAAGATGGAGTATTAAAGTTCCAAGTTAAAACTCTACTGGCGTAAGTATACCTAACCAATTATCTTCTTTAAATAATCAAACAATATTTCAACTCATTTTTCGTTTAGTTGATAGCTTACTAAAAGTTTTCTGTTAGTAAATAAAAACGCTTTGAAAGCACATTGAATCCTGAGAAATAATATTATTTTTCATTACCCTAACCGAAAATGAAAACCCTTTTAAAAAATCATCTGCTGATTTTTTTGTTGCTCTTTACTTTCAGCCAAATAGCGAGAGGGCAAGATGTTATCCATCAGGTTTCCTGTTTCGATTCGACCCTAAAATTCCAGGCGGATAGTATAAAAAAAGAAATGGCCAACCACGGCTTTATTGTAGTGAGAGAAGCTACGATGACTATGGAAAGCGGTTATGAAATGCCGATATTTGTTCCGCT
>JBEPVG010000026.1:0-11012 GCA_041691175.1 Chitinophagaceae bacterium | reverse complement strand
TGTTAACCACACGATTTCCACCGGGTGTAGGATAATTTCCGGTGAAATACCAATCGCCTAAATTTGTGGGGCAACATACATGCAAATCTTCTATGGTTTGATAAATTATTTCCACAGGAAGAGTAATTTCCGGCGGCGTAATTAATTGTGCAATTTTATGATCAATTTCTTCTAAAGTAAAAGGTTTATAAATTGCGCGAACTAAATTTTCTGTATGTAACTGATTTTTTCTTTTTAGTTCCTTACATTTCTCAACCAGTTCTTTCAGCATAGGTTCCATACCTCTTTCCTTTGTCAATTCCATTGCGGCTTTGAAAGCTACAAATTCACCCAATTTGCTCATGTCAATTCCATAACAATCAGGGTATCTTATTTGCGGAGCAGAAGAAACAACAATGATTTTTTTTGGTTCAAGCCGCGCCAACATCCGGATGATACTTTCGCGCAAAGTTGTTCCCCTTACAATCGAATCATCTATTACAACCAAGGTATCAATGCCTTTTCTTACCGTTCCATAGGTTACATCGTAAACGTGCTGAACCATTTCGTTTCGGCTGTTGTCTTCGGTAATAAAAGTGCGCAATTTCACATCTTTTATCGCTATTTTTTCCATCCGTACTTTTCGGTTCACCATCTCCGTTAGTTTCTCTACATCATACTCTTTTCCCCAGCTTAAAATTCTTTCAATTTTAATTTTATTCAGATAATCTTCGGCGCCTTTTATCAATCCATAAAATGCGATTTCAGCAGTGTTTGGAATGAAAGAAAAAATCGTATTTTTCAAATCATAATTGACTGCTTTCAAAACTCTTTCACTCAGGTGATGACCCAATGCAATTCTTTCACGATAAATTTTTTCATCGCTTCCTCTGGAAAAATAAATTCGCTCAAAGCTGCACGCTTTTCTTTCTTTTGGTTCCAATATTTGTTCAATGGAATACTGTCCGTCAGGAGTGGCGATCAACGCATTTCCAGGCATCAATTCTTTTACTTTATTTTCCGAAACATTAAACGCAGTGCGGATTGCAGCGCGTTCACTTGCAGCTACAATTACTTCGTCGTCCACATAATAATAGCAGGGACGAATTCCATGCGCGTCTCTTACAACGAATCCGGTTCCGTTTCCGGTAAGTCCCCCAAATGTGAATCCACCGTCAAAAAATGGAACTGATTTTTTTAAAACCTGGGCAATATCAACGCCTTCAGGAGAAGCTTCATCCGCCTTTTTTAAAAAATGATAAATCACATCCATCATCGCGCCAAGGTCGCTTTCGCGATCCTGTTCAATTCGGGGACTGTTTATGAGGGAGTATAATTCGTCTTTGTTGATCAGATTAAAGTTGCCGGCCAGCGCCAAATTCTGGGCAGGAATTGTATTTCTTTTGATAAAAGGATGGCAAAATTCCACGTTGTTTTTCCCTTGTGTTCCATACCGCAAATGACCGAGTAATAATTCGCCAAGAAAATCAATATGACCTTTCATTAACCCTGCATGTTGCTCGATATCCGGATGATATTTCTTTATTTCACTTACCTGGTTTCCAATCTGTGCAAAAAGTTCGGCTATAGCCTGGTTGGCAACACTTCTGCTTCGATGTAGAAAAGGATAACCTGGTTCTGTGTTTAATTTTATTGATGCAATTCCAGCGCCATCCTGGCCACGGTTGTGCTGCTTTTCCATCAGCAGATATAGCTTGTTTAAGCCATATAAAACAGTTCCATATTTTTGCCTGTAATAAGAAAAGGGTTTGCGAAGCCTTATAAAAGCAAGGCCACATTCATGTTTTATTTCGTCGCTCATAGATTTGAGAAGAATGCAAAATTACAATTTATCGCTCTCTTTTTATTTCCATCTACGTTTTTTGTGTTATAATCTTGCTATATTTCTCAGGATTAGTTCTGATTTTAATTCATAACCGCCTCAGATTTAGTCTAAAAATAAAAAATTATAAAAGATTTTTTTAACAAGATGATTTTTTTGATTTAATTTCATATTTTATACAAAAAAAAATAAACAATATGGCACGACCCGTTAGAAATAATGAAGTTGCAGGCAAATTAAAAACCCTCAAAGAACAATTAGCCGATTATAAAGAAGAGCTGAAAACAGTGCATCCAACTTATAAGATCTCGAAAAATGGCAAAAGGTTAAGTAATATTAATGCAACTATTGTACGATTAGAAAGAGAAATCGAGGAGCTTAAGAAAAGATGAACAAAACAATAAGGACAAAATAGGCTTGTCTTTTTCCCTTATAAATTATTACTAAAAGAAAAATGCATTTCTCAAAGGAGGAGTGCATTTTTGTATGTTTTTGTCATTAAAAAATTTGAATTTTCTCCCAAAAAAAAATGAAAGAAATCATGATTTAATGAAAGCGGTTTTCCTTTCTAACCGATGTGGTAAATTTCTTTGTATAATCAAAAGTTTACCTTTGCAAAAAATTCTACAATGCCTTGTCAAACGGCAAAATTTTATCTAACTATATGAATACCGAACATCTTTCTGAACAACAAATTATTCGCCGTGAAAAATTAAAAGAGCTTTCCAAACTCGGCATTGACGCATATCCCGCCGAATTATTTCCTGTAAATACTACTGCAGCTTTTATAAAAAATAATTACCAGGGCGAAGAGAACAAAAGCGATTTTACGAACGTTTGCATTGCCGGAAGAATTTTGAGTATTCGCGATATGGGGAAGGCATCTTTTGCTGTGCTGCAGGATTCAACAGGAAAAATACAATTGTATATCCGCAGGGATGACATCTCGCCTGAGGAAGATAAAACGCTTTACAATATTGTATGGAAAAAGCTCATTGATATCGGGGATATTATCGGCGTGAAAGGATATGTGTTTACTACAAAAACCGGCGAAACATCTATTCATATTTCAGAATTAAAAATTCTTTCAAAATCATTGCGGCCTTTGCCGGTTGTAAAAGAAAAAGATGGTGAAACTTTTGATGAAGTTACGGATGCGGAATTTCGTTATCGCCAGCGCTATGCTGATCTGATTGTAAATCCGCATGTGAAAGAAATCTTTGTAAAAAGGACAAAAATGATGAACGCCATGCGTGATTTTTTGAATGAACGCGGAGCACTTGAAGTAGATACACCTGTTTTGCAAAATATTCCCGGAGGCGCTGCTGCACGACCTTTCAAAACACATCACAATGCCCTGGATGTTCCTTTTTATTTGCGGATTGCCAACGAATTGTATTTAAAAAGATTGATTGTTGGTGGCTTTGAATGGGTGTATGAATTTAGCCGAAATTTTAGAAATGAAGGAATGGATCGCACACATAATCCTGAGTTCACGGTTCTTGAATTTTATGTGGCTTACAAAGATTATTTGTGGATGATGGAAACAACAGAACAGTTGCTAGAAAAAACAGCAATGGCAGTAAACGGAACTACAAAAGTTATTTCAGGCGACAAAGAAATTGATTTTAAAGCTCCTTACAAAAGAATATCGATGTATGATGCGATAAAAGAATTTACCGGAATAGATATCAGTGGAAAAGATGAAGACGATTTGCGTATTGTCTGTCAGCAGTTGGGCATACACGCCGATAAAGCTATGGGAAAAGGGAAATTGGTTGATGAAATATTTTCAGAAAAATGTGAAAATCATTTTGTGCAGCCAACTTTTATTATTGATTATCCGGTGGAGATGAGTCCGCTTACAAAAAAACATCGCAGCAAACCGGGCCTGGTAGAACGTTTTGAACTCATCGTGAATGGAAAAGAAATGGCCAATGCATATACTGAACTGAATGATCCTTTGGAACAAAGAGAACGTTTTGAAGAACAATCAAAATTGATGGAACGAGGTGATGATGAAGCGATGTTTATTGACCAGGATTTTTTGCGCGCGCTTGAATATGGAATGCCACCGACGAGCGGTATTGGCTTCGGAATAGATAGATTGGTCATGTTGTTCACCAATCAGCCTTCAATTCAGGATGTGCTACTGTTTCCGCAAATGCGGCCCGAAAAAAAATTCGCACAAGAAGATTCAAAATAAAATTATACACGCCTGAGTTTTTAGGATTCGGTTTTTATTTTTAACGATGCCTTTTTTTATTTTTTAGTGTTACCTTAACTTACTAAAAAACAAATTCGATGTGGCAACTTTTAAATGCTTATTTCAACTTCACTAAAAAAGAAAGAAAAGGAATAGCCGTCGTTCTTATCATCATTTTTATTTTAATTGCGCTTCCACTTTTATTTGAACGTTTCAACAAAGAAGAACGAATAAATTCAGTTCAGTTTGAAAAAGAAATTGCAGAATTACGAATTGATTCTTCTTATAAAAAATTCTCTAAATCATCTGAAGAATACTATAATGATTATACACCTTCTTATAAAAAATATGATGCTTCAAATAAATCATCTGTTTTTTATTTTGACCCAAACTCTGCTTCAATAAAGGATTGGATGAGATTGGGCATTAGAGAAAAGACAGCCAATACGATTCAAAAATATATTTCTAAAGGAGGAAAATTTTATAAGCCGCAAGATATAAAAAAAATTTGGGGATTAAGTGAAAGTGACGCTGCGCGGCTGATTCCTTATGTTACAATAAAAAAAATTGAAAAAGAATCATTACGTTTTGATCAAAACAAATATCCTGAAAAAGAACCTTATTCAAATAAATATTCTGTTCAAAATATAGACATAAATGTTGCGGATACTTCAGCTTATATCGCACTTCCGGGAATTGGAAGTAAGCTTTCAAAAAGAATAATTGCCTTCAGGGAAAAGCTTGGAGGATTTTATTCGATTGACCAGGTTGGCGAAACATACCTGCTTCCGGATTCTACTTTTCAAAAGATAAAAAAATACTTGGTTCTCAACAGTAAAGCAATAAAAAAGCTCAATATTAATTCTGCTTCTGTTGACGAAATGAAATCGCATCCTTACATTCGATATTATCTCGCCAATGCCATATTTCAATACCGGCAGCAGCATGGAAATTATAATTCTATTGAAGAAATAAAAAAAATCATGCCGGTAACTGATGATATTTATAATAAAGCCTCGCCATATTTAACCATTGAATAATTTTAAATCTGTAAACGAACTAATTTCTTCAATTTGTAATTTCTTTTAAGAGATTTCTTAAAAAAAATCAACTTGCATTTCAATCGAATAAATTTTGAATCAAAACGTGCAGTAGAACAGTAAACAAACAAATTACACAGATTTTCCTTTCTATTTTGGATTGTATTTAATAAAAATGATAAAAGAGTTAGTGAAAACGAAACTGCCAGTTAATCTATTAATATTTTTCGATTTAAATTGCGACACTTAAAGTATCAAAATTTATGGATTTTACGAGAAACGAAATAACATCGCAAGTAGCTGAAACCGCAAAAGAATTTGCCAACCAGTTTATCAGGCCAAATTTGATGGTGTGGGATGAAAAGCAAGAATTTCCGGTTCACATTTTTAAAGAACTGGGGAAGCTGGGATTGATGGGAGTTTTAGTACCTGAAAAATACGGAGGAAGCGGCTTGAGTTATTATGAATACAGTGCGGTTATTCAGGAAATCGCCAAAGTTTGCGGTTCAATTGGTTTGTCAGTTGCGGCGCACAATTCCTTATGCACCGGCCACATTCTTGCCTTTGGAAACGAAGAACAAAAGCAGGAATATTTGCCCAAATTGGCCACAGCAGAATTTATCGGCGCATGGGGATTAACAGAACCAAACACCGGAAGTGACGCGGGGAATATGCAATGCGTGGCTGTGAAAGACGGTAGTGAATGGATAATTAATGGTACTAAAAGCTGGATCACTCATGGAAAAAGTGGCGATGTAGCTGTAGTAATTTGCAGAACCGGAGAGGCACGAACAAGAGATAATTCTACGTCATTTATTGTTAAGCGTGGCACCAAAGGATTTAAAGGTGGGAAAAAAGAAAATAAACTGGGAATGCGCGCCAGCGAAACTGCTGAAATGATTTTTGATAATTGCCGGATTCCGGATTCTGCAAGAATGGGAGAAGTTGGCGATGGTTTTAAACAAGCGATGAAAGTGCTGGATGGGGGCCGTATTTCAATAGCAGCGTTGGGACTTGGAATTGCAAAGGGCGCCTATGAAGCTTCTGTACAATATGCAAAAGAAAGACACCAGTTTGGAAAACCGATTTCAGAATTCCAGGGAATTTCATTTAAGCTGGCAGATATGGCAACAGAAATAATGGCCGCGGAATTATTAATTGACCAGGCATGCGATCTTAAAATCCGTGGTAAAAATGTTACTAAAGAATCTGCAATTGCAAAATATTATTCCAGTGAAGTAGCCGTGAGAGTGTCTACAGATGCGGTTCAGATCTTTGGCGGCTACGGTTATACGAAAGATTTTCCGGTAGAGAAATTTTACAGAGATAGCAAATTATGCACCATCGGCGAAGGCACCAGTGAGATTCAAAAAATAGTTATAGCAAGAGAAATTTTAAAATAGATCTGGCGATAAAAAGGTTAAAAAGCCAGAATTCGATTCTGGCTTTTTTAACTTAATACTATCAGACTGTTTTATTTCCTCCAAAAAAACCACCTAATTTTTCTTTTGCAAATTGTTCGATTTTTTCGCCTGTAGCGCCGGGAACAAAGTCCGAAATTTTATCAAGAACATTTCCACTATCAGCAGGGTTTGCAACAGTATCCTGTACGTCAGCGGGAGATGTCCCAGGAGCTGAAGGCGTAGTTCCTGATTGGAAAAGATTATCTATGGCGCCACCTACCATCGGAAACTTTTCTTTGATATATCCGGTTATGGTATTTAAAATTCCATGGGATTGTTCAGCACTAAGACCATGAATGTTTTGTAATTTTTGAATTAGCTCTTCCATGATTGTTTGTTTTTGAAGTTTATAAATGTTTTATGCACAAAATAATTCATTTAAAGAACAATATAAATATTTAGAATCATGAATCTTTCTTTCCATCTTCAAAAAATATATTTATTATAAATATTAACTTCTGTAATTTCGAGATTAAAATAATTACCTATGAAAAACCCATGTTTCATCCGAATAATTTGCTTTTATTTTTTGTTGATTTTTAATGTAAACGGAAATCCACTTTTTGCGCAAGATCAAACAGTAAAAGATTTTCAATCTGCCAGCACAAAAGAAATTAAAAAAGGAAAATTTGACAGTTCCAAAACGTGGAATACCGGAGGCCAGCTTGATATAAATCTGGCACAAGGAAGCCAGAGCAATTGGGCTGCTGGTGGCGATGATTTTTCTTTTTCTATTAATTCTTATTTAGGTTTATACGGGTTTTATAAAAAAGGGAAATATAGTTGGGATAATACACTTGATCTTAATTATGGTTTATTAAATACTACCAGCCTCGGGAGTAGAAAGAATGATGACAGAATTGATTTGCTTTCTAAGGCAGGATATGAAATTGCACCAAAATTAAGCCTATCCGCTTTGTTCAATTTTCATTCACAATTTTCTAAGGGATACAATTATAACAGCGATGGATCTAAAGATCTTTTATCTGATTTTTTAGCGCCCGCATATATTTTACTCGGCCTCGGATTGGATTATAAACCTGTTGAAGGACTGTCAATTTTTGTATCGCCAATCACTTCAAGATGGATAATTGTAAATAATGATAGCTTATCAGCAAAAGGCGATTATGGTGTGGTTCCTGGCAAAAAAAGCAAAAATGAAATTGGTGCTTTTGTAAGTGTGAATTATTTAAGTGAAATTACTAAAACCATTACCTACAAAGGAAGGTTGGATTTGTTTTCAAATTACGAGCATCATCCGCAAAATATTGACGTAATGATGAATAACATGTTTACCGCAAAGTTTTCAAAAGTACTTGCTGCAAGTCTGGGACTCAATTTAATTTACGATGATGATGTAAAACTTTTTGGCCCAAATCGTAATTCGCCGGCGTGGCAATTAAAATCATTAATAGCAATTGGATTAAGCATGAAATTGTAAAATGTCAAATGAAAATAGTTGAACTCCATAAAGTTAACAGTAACCGGAGGTTGTTTTAAAGATTTTCAATTATTCCTGCAATTCCCTGCCCGCCGCCAACACATGCAGTTACGATTCCATATTTAGTATTCAATCTTTTCATGTCATTAATAATTTGGACAGTAAGTTTTGCGCCGGTGCAACCGAGTGGATGTCCAAGTGCAATGGCGCCGCCATTGATATTTACTTTTGAAGGATCAAGCTCCAGGGTTCTGATTACCGCGACGGATTGGGAAGCAAATGCTTCATTTAATTCTATCAAATCAATTTGAGAAAGATTCATTCCGGCTCTTTCCAAAACTTTGGGAACCGCTTCGATGGGGCCAGTTCCCATCACGCGTGGATGAACGCCAGCACTTACGCAATTTACCAAACGTGCAATTGGTTTTAATTTTAATTCATTCATCATTTTTTCGCTCATTACTATCACGAAAGCCGAACCATCACTGGTTTGTGAAGAATTTCCGGCGGTAACAGTTCCACCTTCCATAAACACAGGTTTTAATTTTGCCAGGGCTTCCATTGAAGTATCTGAGCGAACACCTTCATCAGTATCTACCACAAAATTTCGCTTTTGCTTTTTATAATTCTCATCCACATAAATTTCCTCAACAGGCATAGGAAGAATACCACTTTTGAAATATCCTTCTTTAATTGCGTTCAATGCTTTTTGATGTGAATGCAAACTAAATTCATCCTGTTGTTCGCGGGTTACTTTATATTCCTTAGCTACAGCTTCGGCGGTTAATCCCATTCCCAAATAATAATCCGGAGTTTCCGAAGCAACAGAAAAGGCCGGCACTGGTTTCCAGCCCGAAGTAGGCACCATGGTCATACTTTCTGTTCCACCGGCAATAATACAATCGGCCATCCCCATTCTTATTTTTGCAGTTGCGATTGCAATTGTTTCCAATCCACTGGCACAATAGCGATTAACAGTCATTCCCGGAACAGAAACACCCAGGGCTCTTACGCTGATCATTCTTCCCACCTGTAACCCTTGCTCCGCCTCTGGTACAGCGTTACCAACAATTAAATCATCTACTCTTTTACTTTCTAATTCAGGTACAGATGCGAGCAAACCTTTTATGACATCAACGGCTAAATCGTCCGGACGATAAAAACGAAATCCGCCGCGTTTTGATTTGGTTACCGCTGTTCTATAACCTGCTATAATATATGCTTCCATAAAAAAAATTGATTAAAATGAGATGAGCAATTTAGTGTTTATTATTTTGCAAGAGTGTTAAGCAAGGGCAAAAAGTATCCGTTAGGGGCAGTAAATGCATTTAAATTTCCAATCCAAACGATCTGATAATCGTACATTTGGAGCTTTAAAAAAATACAATTCATTGTATCAAAAAATTTGAAGTTATGAAGTTTCTCAATGTTATTATTAAATATCGTCTTTTGCTGGGAGTATTTTTTTTGCTGCTTGGAATTGTGGTAAATATGGAAGCTGGTTTTTGGCCTTCATTTGTTTTGTATTTTATTGCCCTTATTTTAATTGTTGGTCATTTTCTTTTTGGGCCAATGCGGTTAATACAAGGTTATATGGAAAATGGGGATATGGCCGGTGCTCAAAAAGTAATTGATTCAATCTGGTTTCCAAGGTTATTAATTAAACCAGTTCGTTCAGTTTATTTTACGCTAAAAGGAAACCTGGCAATGGCAAATCAGGATTATGATTCGGCAGAAGCGCATATGAAAAAAAGCCTTAGCTTGGGAATGCCGATGAAGGAGGCAGAGGGCGCCAATAAATTGCAGTTGGGAATGTTGGCTATGCAAAAAGGTAAGATTAGAGAATCAGAAAATTATATCCGGCAGGCGATCCGCTCGGGTTTGCCAGATAAGGAAAACGAGGCTGCTGCATACTTACAGCTTTCCTCAATTATGATCAATAAGAGAGAATTTCGCGCTGCAAAAGAATATTTTAGAAAAGTAAAAGCACTGAAACCAACTACGCCACAAATCGTTGATCAGATAAAACAAATGGAAAAATATATTACGCGGATGCCCGGATAAAGGCTAAGTGAGTTGGTTATTTGATTACTGATAAAACATAAATATCAGGAACAGAATTCTTCATTATTTGTTGATTTACTGTAGAAGAATAATTAATGCGAATTACCCATCAATAGAAAAATGACCGGTTTTTTATGCAAATCAATGGTTTCTTTTTTCCAATCGGCTACCGTTTTTGTTTTGATAAATTCATTCTCTGAAGTAAGTTCCGCCGCAATACATAACTGAGTTGAAGGATTGCAATTTAGTAAAATCGTTTCCAGCATTTTATTATTCCGGTATGGCGTTTCAATAAATATTTGGGTGCATTTTTTCTTTGCCGATTCTTCTTCTATCTGCTTTATTTTTTTATTTTTTTCCAGATTATCAATGGGTAAATAACCCAAAAAACAAAAATGCTGGCCATTAAATCCGCTGGCCATCAAAGCAAGTAAAATAGAACTTGGGCCCACAAGGGGTTTTATTTCCACATTTAATTTTTGCGCTTCGAAAACCAATATTTGTCCCGGATCCGCAATTCCCGGGCATCCGGCTTCGCTAATAATGGCAATATTTTTCCCTTCTTTTATTTTTTGTATGAAAACGGTTATTTGCTCTTTTTCTGCCTTATGAATTGCATACCATTCAAAATTGTCTATCACAATTTCTTTATCCATTGCTTTTAAAAAGCGCCTTGCCGTTCGTTCATTTTCTGCAAAAATTACCTGGCAATTTTTTACTGATGATATTACATAACCTGGAATTGTTTCCACAGAATTTTCTGATAAAAAAGAAGGAACCAAATAGATCATGATAAGTGTTTATAATTTTTTTTTAGAATAAGAATCTCGGAAATTTGTTTATTTACTGTTTTCCAAAAAGCAATCCAGCCAATTCTTTTACGAAACAATCATTTTTCCCATAAAAATCATTCCGGCTCATAAGTCAGTTCTCCATTTACTATTCTTGCCGGAGCTGTAAATGGATGTTCCTGCTC
>JBEPVG010000025.1:0-11204 GCA_041691175.1 Chitinophagaceae bacterium | reverse complement strand
ATGGCGTTGTCATTTCGCCAAAGCATAAAGAAATCTTCTTTCAGATTTTTAAAAATATATTCATCAGTAGCAATATTAAAATAAGGATCAGTGGAATGATGGTAAATGCAAAGCATATTTTGTTTTCATCAAATTTAAATGATGATTAAACAAATAAAGTGAAATGGGGATTAATTCATTAATATATTTCCGAAATCAAAAATTAGCTGATAGTAAACAAACAAATAATGATAAAATTCATTTTAGATTTCCATTATAAAGACAATACAGGCGCATGTCTCCAACATGAGCCTGCATTGTTATTTACAAATTTTATTTTCAAATTCTATTCTTTCCATGTATTATCGTCAGGTGTATAATCCATAAAAATGCCACCATCTAATTCTATTGATTTTATAATTTTTTTACTTGAAATTTTGAATAATTGATGCTGTTGATTATTTTTCCAGATAGCCGGAGACTCGTGTAAAGAGGCGGTTTGGCCATCTGCATAAATAATTTTTACATCAAAAGGAATTGCAAAGCCACCAACATTTTTGACATTTACGGTATAAAAATCTTTTTCTCTTTTTACGGTATCAATTTTCAAATCAATATAATTATTTGTGAAAAACCAATTATGGAAAAACCAATTCAAATTTTGTCCTGAACCTGTATTCATCGCATTAAAATAATCCCATGGAATGGGATGTTTTCCATTCCAGGCATTCATATAATAATGCAAAGCCTTTTTGAATGTTACATCGCCTAAAACGTCCTTTAATGCGAGGTAACTCAACGATGCTTTTCCATAAGAATTATTGCCATAGCCCGCACCACTTACCTGTGTTGACATTGAGATGATTGGCTGATCTTCTTCTGCAGACGGATCATTGATGTAACGCCTGATGCGAAAACTTTTATAGACAGAATCTGCATGTACCTTTCCAACTTCTACCTGGCCAATTAAATATTCAAAAGTAGTAGCCCAACCCTCATCCATAAACGCATATCTGGTTTCATTTATTCCCATGTAAAATGGAAAATAGGTGTGTGCGATTTCATGATCCTGCACCATTTGCGCAAATTTTATGTTTGATGTGGTTGCGTCATTAACCATCATTGGATATTCCATATTGGCATGTCCCTGGAAGACAGTCATTTTTGGAAATGGGTAGGATACTCCAGGCCATTCTGTAGAAAAGTATTTCAAAGCGAATTGAGTCCATTTTACAGACTGGTGAAAATCTTTTGCGGTATCGTTGTAAGCCGCTTGCACACTTGCTTTTCGATTATTTTTTGCATCAACTAACACACTTGCAGCATCCCAAACATAATTTTTACTTGTTGCGAAACAAACATCAGTGATGTGCTTTGCAGAAAATTTCCAAACATTCCAGTCATTTTGTTGAGTAACTTTATGTTGTTGCATTTCATCGAAACTTGCAATATGAATTACTTTTTCAGATGAATATGAATCTTTCAAACGCTGTGAAATAGCAGGTTGAAGCACTTCATCAGGGTTCAATAAATCTCCTGTTGCCCACACGACATAATTTTTTGGGACTTTCACTGCTAATTGATAATCATTAAATTCATTATAAAATTCCTGTCTTCCTGTATGTGGAATTAAATCCCATCCATAATAATCATCGTAAACTGAAACCCGCGGATAACTATATGCTATATAAAAAGTGGTACTATCTATTTCTCCTTCGCGGCCATCCTGTTTTGCCAAAGGATAAATCCATTCAATATTTATTGCTACAGATGAATGAGGCATTAATGGTTGGTTCAATCTAATTGTAGCAACGGTTCCCCAGTTCTTGAAATCAACTTTATAATCTTCATTATTAATTGTAAGCGATTGAATATCTAAACCGGTAGTGAAAAAATTATCGTTTGTATAATTGCCTCTTGGGGCTTCCGGTTTATGAACATTATTCACAAAACGGATAGCGATATTTTTCAAAGTATCCATACTATTATTTGAATACACAATCTTCTCAGTGCCTGATACAGTCTTTGTTTCAGGAGTTACGGTTACATTTATATCGTACTTTCCTTCGTTTTGCCAATAATTTTTTCCTGGAGTTCCATCCATAGAACGCGTTCCATTTTTGAAAGCGTTTTGAATGTTTCGCGGCATGTATAATTGCTGTGCGGATAAAAAATTTATCCCAATAAAAATTACGCAGGTAGCGGATAAAATAATTTTTTTCATAGGATTCATTATTTCGTTTTTAAGGCGTTAAAATTAAGGAAGAGGAATTTAAAAGGAAAGTTATGTTTGATGAAAGGTTATAATCATCTGTAACAGCAGGCGAACAAATAAGACATATTTTGATTTTCCTTTTCTTAAAAAAAATTAATTTTCTTCTTTCATTATATTCTTTATTGTAGAAAATCTTTCAATAATACAATTGAAGAAGACTTTTATATTCGTTCTTCTGAAAATCATTCTCAAATTATTGCACCAGACTTTTTTTTGTCAGATTTAATTTTTAGAAGATTTTGAAGATGCTTTTTTTGATGGAACCTTATCTCCTTCTTCTCTTGCTTCTGACAGCCCGATGGCAATGGCCTGTTTGCGGTTGGTAACCTTTTTATCACTTTTACCACTCTTTAATTTTCCTTTTTCCATTTCATGCAAGGCTTTATGAACTTTTTCTTCTGCTTTTTTTCCATATTTAGCCATGATTTTTAATTTAAATATTAGTAATAGACAATCAAAAGAAATTTTTATGCCAAATTTTTATACTGCTTATTTTATTCCAAATAGGTTCATACATTTCAACCAAGTTCTCTTAATCGTTAAAAAAATCTTTTAAAAATTTGAATGATAATGGTAATTACCAGACTAAAAATAATCATCGTTGTCAATGGAAAATAAAGTCTGAAATTCTCTTTTTCAATTCTTATATCACCTGGCAATCTTCCAATCCATTTAAAATTATCATGAAAAAAATAAATTAATATTCCGGCTACAGCAATGATCATTCCTGTAATTAATAAATATTTTCCCGTTTGCTGATCCATAATTATTCTTTGATTCTTTCGATATGCCCATAAAATGAAATCGGATCCCGATAAGTATTTGATACGTTTAATGTAGCCGTACCGTTATTGAAAATAATAAACAATAATTGCTGCACATCATTTACATCATTCGGTTTAAAAAGTAATTTCCATTCGTTTTCATTTTTTGAATTGATGCTCCTGGAAAAATTGGCAGAAATAAAATTGATTCCACCTTTTGAAGGGTCGATTGGAGCCTGAAATGCCCGACCGAAATAAGGAAGATAGCAATTAATCGTATCTTTTTTGATGATCACATCGTACCTGGAAGTAAGATAGCGCGTGCTTCCGCGCAAGGGACTCACTCTTTCCGCCACAAAGATAAATTGAGATGAATCGATGAGATTTCTAATTTCATCTGAGCTTAATTTGACAATTTTATTTGAAGATGAGCAACGAAATAAAATGAGCGGCATTACCAGGATTAGAAAAATAAATTTTATAGATTTTAAAAAGAATTTTGTTTTCATGGTGCTGTTTTAAATCAGGATCCCGCAAATACTGAACCAGCCTAAACTAGAAAATTTATTCTTAACAACTAGTAACAATTATCTATCCTTATTATTCACAAGCATCCATTTAGCGGTTTCATAAATAGCTGAAGTGAGTTGAGAAAGCTTATTTTTTACCGAATCTTTTTGTTTTTGATTCAAAAAAATTGCGTTAGAATTTACAGACATCAGGTCTTCTTTTCTAATGCGCAGGTTTTTTACAAAATAAAAATTATCAGTTACCACACCAATTTTTCCTTCGTCATGATGGATAATAAATGCAGCATTCAATTTATTTTTAGAATTCAAAACATCTCTTCCCAAAGTAGTATTTGTGTAAGGCTGATGCAGCATTCCGGCGAGCGTAGGAAGCAAGTCAATCTGAGAAACTATTTCTTGTCTGGTTTGAGGCGTTAATAACTGTGGCGCATAAAACAAAAGTGGGACGTGCTCATCGCTTAAACTCCCTTTGTCCCAGGCATTCGGATACATCGCAGACGTTTCTCCTTCTACACCATGATCGCCTACAAAAACGAAAATGGTATTATTAAACCAGGTTTGTTTTTTTGCATTTTCAATAAGCGTTTTAAAACAATAATCTGTGTAACAAAAAGATTGAAATTCCTGTATAGATTCAAAGCCATATTTATGTAAGGTATCTTCATCTACAATTCTTTTTTGAAAATCTGTATCTTCTGATGGAATGCTGTAGGGGCGGTGATTATCGGCGGTTTGAACAATTGCGAAAAAAGGTTTTTTCTGTTCGCCGAATACATTTTCTGCTTCAAGAAAAAGATTCTTATCGCTGATGCCCCAAACGTTTAAAGGTTTTGATTTATAAGATCCTTCCTGGTAAATTTTTACACCGCTTATATTTTTTATTAATCCCTCAAAATTATTAAAGTCACTGTTGCCTCCAAGAAAATAAAGCTTGTTATAATCTTCAAAAGAATTAATGATTGTGTGTTGGAAAACCGCTGCTGGATTTCTTGTAGAAAACTTTGAAAGTTGCACATCCGGAATGCCGGTTACAATTGCAAAAACACCACGAGCTGTTCCAAAAGTTGGACTGAAACAACGGTTAAAAAAAATTCCGCTATCACATAGTTGTTTAAAATAAGGTGTGGTGTTTAATGGATTCCCACTCATGCTGCTTTTATACATACTAAAGCTTTCACAAATAACCAAAACCACGTTAGGCCTGCTTTCCAGCGATTTACTGTTCGGCAATATTTCTCTTGTGTAATCTTTGTTGCGGATGTTTTCTGAATCCAGTTGCAAAAAATCTGCAATGACCGGGAAATATTCTTTTGCTTTCTCATCATCAAAGGATGGCTTTCTGAATTGCAAAGTGGTGAAGAAATTTTGCAATGGATTTAAAGCCACATACGATTTGAAATTATCATTTAGTTCAAATGCATCCTTCCATTTTAAGGGATGAAAAGAAAAAATACCAAACAAGCACCAGAGTAAAAAAATAATTGCTCCGGCATGCCAGCGTTTTTTGTAGATCATATTCTCCTGCAAATTTCTTTTTGTAGTGACAACATGTGTATGTTTAAAAAGTTTAGAAAGTAATACAACCGCTATAGCCAGCGCTGACACAAGCCAAACCATCGGGTAACTTTGCCAAAGCATTTTAAAAGAAATGCCCGGATCTTCAGCAAAATTTAATGCGCTTGCATTGATGCGTGTATGATTATAGCTAAAATTCCCAAAATCGGCACCGAAAAAAAACAAAACGAACATCGTTGTAAAAGCGAGATAATAGGACCAAAGTTTTTTATTTCGTTCGGAATAAAATGCTGAAAATTTTGGATAGATTGAAAGAATTGCAATCGGTAAAAGTATCATTGCAATCCATTTGGCATCATAGCGGAAGCCAAGCCAAAATGAAGGCAATAACGAGTCTACATCGGTGTTTGCTGGAATAAATAAAACAACAGTTGCAATTCTGAGTATGGTAAAAATAGTGATATAAATAACCCAAAGCATCAGAAGCCATTGGATCGTTAATGGAATTGTTTTTGGAATTTTAACTCTGAAAATCATGATTACAAAATGAAAGAATTTGTTTATTTACTGAGATGTCATTTGGTTTTTTTATTATTCATCAGCATATATTTTGCTGTTTGGTAATACGCATCAGATAAGGTTTGTAAACTTTTTTTATCCGCAGATACCCTTGGTGTTTCAGCCAAAGGCAAATTATTTTTTGAAGAGCGAAAATCATCCTTGCCACTTAAAAGATTGTGTACATAAACATATTCATCTGTAACAATTCCTATTTGTTTGAAATCAGGGTCAAATAAAAATGCAAGATTTCTAAAACGGGCATTATTTTGAATCGTGTCAAATAAATTTTTTCCTAAAGTGGTATTTGTAAAAGAAACTTTTGCCAGTGAGGATACTGAAGGCAAAAGATCAAGCTGACTGCAGGTCTTATCAATTCTTTGTGGTGGTAATAATAATGGAGAATAAAAAAGTAAAGGCACATGTTGAGTCGTTAGTCCATCTATTTCCCATGCTTTGGGAAACATATTTCCTGCGTCTCCCCGGATGCCATGATCGCCAACAAAAACGAAAATTGTGTTATTAAAATAAGATTCTTTTTTCGCGCTTTCGATAAATTTTTCAAAACTAAAATCAGTAAAACGAAATGCATTTAGTTCATCGTTGCTTGCAAAACCATATTTGTGTAAAGTATCGGTTGGGAAACTTTGTAAAATAAATTCCTTTTTGTCTTCTTCGGGAATTGTATAAGGCCGGTGATTATCCGCAGTTTGTATTACCGCGAAAAAAGGACTCTTTTGTTGTTTCAAAACGTTATTAGCTTCAAGAAATAAATTTTTATCACTGATTCCCCAAACGTCAATCGGTTTCGATTTGTAGTCTTCCTGTTCATATAGATGCAGGCTGTCAATATTGTTTGTAAGTAGTCCGCGAATGTTGGCCCAGCTTGAACTTCCTCCAATAAAATAAAATTTTTCGTAACCTTTATAGTCATTAATAATTGAATGTTCATTTACATAAGCGGGATTCCGACTTGCTGTGGTGGGATATTCAACATCAGGAATTCCGGTAACGACTGCCCACACTCCTCTGGCGGTTCCATAGGCAGGTGTAAAACAACGATCAAAGAAAATTCCGTTGTTGCACATTTGGTCAAAATATGGTGTTGTATTTAAGGGATTTCCCCACATGCTACTTTTGTAAGCAGAAAAACTTTCGCAAATTACCACCACTACATTGGGTGGGTTTGCCGGTGCTGCAACCCGGTGAATTCTTTTGTAATTTAATAAAATACTATCCGGATTTTGAAGATTCATATATTGCGCCATCAGCGGATAATATTCTTTTACTTTCTTTAAATCGTAAGTTGAATTTTTAAATTTCAAAGTGCTCAAAAAGCTTTGAGCGGGATTTAAAGAAAGATTTGCTTTAAAATTATCATCGAAAGTGAATGCATCGCTCCAGCGCAACGGGTATTGATTTAATCTTCCAAAAACACCCAGGCCTAATAATAAAGTAAAAATAAATCCTATGATAAATTTAGAAATTATTTTTCCTTCGTAAATGGATTTTTCTGTTATATTAAACCACCGGTTAATCAACCAAAATAGTAGAGCTGTACCAATTATGATCGAGATAAGAAGCGTAAAAACGGGATAAGTTTGCCATACCATATTCATGGAAATTTTGGCGTCGCCTAAATAATTCATCACGCTTGCATTCAATCTTTCATGCAGGTAATCAAAATTTTCAAAGTCAACAGCATAAAGGAATACAAGTAAAATGGAAATGATAAAAAAATAAGTTTTGAAGATCTTTCGTGAAATGGAATTTTCAAAAGGATTACAATTCCTGGTCGCGAAAAGCCAACCTAAAATCAGGATAAATAAAATACCGATAGAAATTAAAGTTGATAAAGGGGCGTGTCCTTTTTTCATAAAAAAAAGTAACAGCACCATGATCAGAACAGTAAAAAATAATTGCAAAATGCTTCCAACAGAAAGCCTTTTTTTTTCAGTGAATTTTAAATGAAGATTGCCAATTAAAAAAGGAAAAATAACAATGCCGCAAACAATTCTTGCATCAAAATTTAATCCCAATAAAAAAGATTTAATACAATTGGAAAAAGTATAGTTTGCCGGAGCAAAGTGATAAAAAAATATGAATCGCATGATAGTCATAAAAATCAAAAATGCGACTCCAGTTAAAAATATCCATTTTACCAATCGAGGAAAATTGGATTTTCTTTTCATCAGAAAAATTTATGTCTATTAAAAAAATGCATGAGGTATTTACACTAATTGGCAAAAGTAAATATTTACCCACGGTTTTTATGCAATGATTATTTTTGCATTAATGAGTTTAATGGAAATACAAAATGCATCGTTTCTGCCGGATGTAATAAAGGAATTTGATTACAACCTGTTTGCGAAAATGAATGGACAATGGCATAATTCATTTTTTGATGTTTTTTTTCCTTTTATCCGGGAGCCAACTATTTGGGTTCCTCTATATTTTTTCCTGATCGTTTTCATAACAATGAATTTCAAAGTAAAGGGCTGGATTTGGGTGTTGTTTTTTCTGATAAATGTGTTGTTGAGTGATTATGTAAGCAGTACTTTAATAAAAGAAAATTTTATCAGGCTCAGGCCGTGCAGTGATCCATATATTGCGGGAAATATCAGATTTCTAGTAGCTTATTGTCCGCAGAGTTCAAGTTTTACTTCCTCACATGCTGTTAATCATTTTGCCGCAGCAATGTTTATATTTACAACGTTTAAGAAGGTTGTCAGCGCCAAATGGGCGTTCCTTTTTTTATGGGCTGCAGCCATTTCTTATGCGCAGGTTTATGTAGGCGTACATTTTCCTTTTGATATATTTTGCGGAGCAATAGTAGGAATAATTCTTGGCTATATTCCGGCGACGATCTTCAACAATAAATATGGATTGGAGACGGCGAAAATGAAAAATTAAATTATGCTTGAACTGATTATTTTATTTTTTTTGATACTGCTCAATGCGTTCATTGTGATGTGTGAAATGGCGTTGGTTTCAGCAAAAAAAAGCAGGTTGGAAGGCGCGGCTACAAAGGGCGATAAAAATTCAAAGATTGCGCTGAATTTAAAAGAAAATCCGGAAATATTTTTATCTACTACCCAAATTTATATTACACTCATTGCGATATTAACGGGTGTTTATTCGGGTGAAAGATTTAGTATTTATTTGCAACCCTATTTAGAAAAAATAGATTTTATAAAGCCTTATGCAGGTACCATTTCTACAGTAATTATTGTCATTATCGTTACTTTTTTATCCATCCTTTTTGGGGAATTGGTTCCCAAAAGAATCGCTTTAATGAATCCGGAAAAAATTGCAAAAGCTGTGGCAGTTCCTATAAAAACCCTCAGCTCATTTTCCTATCCGTTAGTATGGCTATTGAGCAACTTAAGTTCAGGCTTTTTCAGACTTTTTCATATTAAAAAAAGTAGCGACAGCCAGGTAACAGAAGAAGAGATAAAAGCGATGATTAACGAAGGAAGCGAACTGGGCGCGATCGAAGAAGAAGAGAAAGATATTATCGAACGGGTGTTTCATTTGGGTGATAGAAATATTACTTCGCTGATGACACACCGAACGGATATAGTGTCGTTTGACGTGAATGAAGAACGGTCGACGGTGAAAGAAAAAATTAAAGAATTTCAACACTCTGTTTACCCGGTTTGTAAAGAGACAATTGATGACATCGAAGGCATTGTTTATGTAAAAGATATGTTTTTAAAGCCCGATGCGCCTTTAAAAGAATTGATGAGAAAAGTTTTGTTTATCCCAGAAAATAATTCTGCTTACCAGGTGCTTGAAAAAATAAAGCAAACCAAAATTCATTATGCCTTTATTGTGGATGAATATGGAAGCCTTTTAGGAATGATCACGGTAAAGGATATTCTGAATGCAATAGTAGGAGAGATGCCTGAAGAGGAAGATGACGAGTATGAAATTATAGAAAGAAATGATGGAAGTTTTTTAATTGACGGACAAATTCAGTTCTATGATTTTCTTACAAAATTTGATAAAACTGTTTGGATAAACGAAGGCGAAAATGAATTTGATACGCTTGCGGGATTTATATTACATGAATTACAACGAATTCCTGTTACCGGCGATACCTTTGACTGGCGCGGATTTCAATTTGAGATTGTAGATATGGACGGGCAAAGAATTGATAAAGTTTTGGTGAAAATTTCTGATGGATTACGAAAGGGAATGGAGGAATAGTTTGTATTTGAAACAGTAAAACAACAAATAATGCAAATTCCTATTTTTATTTCCGTGAAAATGTATTAATGATCTGATGCATTGGTCTCTTAAGTAGCGTAAAATACTGTTGCAGAAAAAAGAATTACAGTAAACAAAGGAATAATCTGGATTCTTGATTTCACATTCTAATGGATCTATTTGTAAAAAACTGCCCCATACAATTTTTCTATCTTAATTTTTAATATTTATTTTTGGCTCAAAAAAAATTTCAATGATTTTAAAGTTCTCATTATGAAAAAAATGTCGCTTCTTTCTTCGTTAATGGTTTTTATTTTCTTTTTTATTTCCTGCAGTCAAAAGCTTACTCCGATTGCAAATATTGGCGCTCCGGCTACTTCTTTTTCTCATCCTTCATGGAGTGACCAAAGCAATATTTATGAAGTAAATATGCGGCAATATTCGCAGGAAGGAACTTTTAGAGGATTTGAAAAAAGTCTTCCAAGATTAAAAGAGATGGGGGTAAAAATTTTATGGTTTATGCCGATTAATCCAATTGGAATTGAAGGCAGAAAAATGAGTTCATCTGATTTAGGCAGTTATTATGCTGTCATGAATTATAAAGAA
Source organism: Chitinophagaceae bacterium (assembly GCA_041691175.1). Lineage (GTDB taxonomy): Bacteria > Bacteroidota > Bacteroidia > Chitinophagales > Chitinophagaceae > Ginsengibacter. The sequence continues at coordinate 765 of JBEPVG010000025.1, read as the reverse complement.
GTAAATCCCGAATTTGGGACAATGACAGAATGGAAAGAATTGGTGAAACATGCGCACAGTCTTGGACTTAAAGTAATTATTGATTGGGTTCCTAATCATACTTCGCCTGATAATCCATGGATAAAAGAACATCCGGCTTTTTATAAAAGAGATGCAAATGGAAACACCGTTTATGATAATGATTATACCGATACGCGGAATCTGAATTATGACAATATGGAATTGCGTGATAGCATGATCAGTGCGATGAAGTTTTGGATAAATGAAACCGATATTGATGGTTACAGATGCGATCATGTTGACCCAATGCCGTACGATTTTTGGGAAAAATGCATAACAGAATTAAGAAAAGTAAAAGATGTTTTCATGCTTGCAGAAAGTGAAAAACCCGAGTTTCATAATGTAGGTTTTGACGCCACTTATGCATGGAATATCATGTGGGCGACAGTAGATGTATCAAAGGGAAAACGTTCTTTAAAATATATGGATTCTGTATTGAATTTTAATTTTACAGTGTTTCCTAAAAATGCCGAGCGTATGTATTTTACCACTAATCATGATGAGAATAGCTGGAATGGAACTGAATTTGAAAAATATGGAGATGCTTATAAAGCTTTCGCGGTCTTTTCCCAAACCATGTATGAAAGTGTTCCTTTGATTTATAGCGGCCAGGAAGAACCGAATAAAAGGCGGTTGAAATTTTTTGTAAAGGATCCGATCGTTTGGGATAAATATGAGATGGCGCCATTTTACAGTACCTTACTT
>JBEPVG010000024.1:0-11358 GCA_041691175.1 Chitinophagaceae bacterium | reverse complement strand
ATGTTAGATGCACCATAAGCTTCCAATGCCCAAACCTCCATTTCACCAAATCTTTGACCACCAAATTGTGCTTTACCACCCAAAGGTTGTTGCGTAATCAAGCTATATGGGCCGATTGAACGTGCATGCATTTTATCATCTACCATGTGGTGCAACTTAATAATGTAGATAATTCCAACGGTTGCTTTCTGATCAAAGCGCTCACCGGTTTCTCCATCATACAAATAAGTATGCCCAAATGTTGGAAGGCCTGCCTTTTCTATTTCTTTCGCAATTTCTTCTACGGAGGCACCGTCAAAAATTGGTGTGCCATAAGTCTTGCCCAATTTCTCACCAGCCCATCCAAGAACTGTTTCATAAATCTGACCCAGATTCATACGACTTGGTACACCCAGTGGGTTGAGAACAATGTCAACCGGAGTTCCATCTTCAAGAAATGGCATATCTTCCTGGCGAACAATTTTTGCAACGATTCCTTTATTACCGTGGCGACCTGCCATCTTATCTCCCACTTTCAATTTACGTTTTACACCAAGATAAACTTTCGCCAGTTTCAATACGCCGGCAGGTAATTCATCTCCAATTGAAATATTAAACTTCTCTCTCTTGAATCTTCCTAATTCTTCATTGTATTTAATATTATAATTGTGCAACAAAATATTGATGTGATCATCTGTTTTTGCTTCGCCTGTCCATCCTAATGGATTTACATTCTGGTAATCAATATTACCCAGATTTTTCGCAGTAAACTTGGCCCCTTTTCCAATCAACATTTCACCAAAATTATTGCTAACACCAGCAGAGTTTTTATCCTTCGATAGTACCAGCAATTTACTAATCAGCAATTCGAGCAGATCAGTTTCATTCTTTTCGTGAGTTTTATCTATTTTTTCTAAAACAGACTTTTCTTTTACTTTACCATTTTTATCTTTCTTTGCACGTTGGAATAATTTCTTGTTTATTACTACTCCTTCAGTTCCACTTGGAGCTTTCAATGAAGCATCTTTAGCATCACCCGCTTTATCACCAAAAATGGCACGTAATAATTTCTCTTCCGGCGTAGGATCGCTTTCTCCTTTTGGAGTAATTTTGCCGATAATTATATCACCTTCTTTTACATGAGCTCCTACTCTGATTACACCGTTTTGATCAAGATCTTTAGTAGCTTCTTCACTGATATTTGGAATATCAGGAGTCAATTCTTCTTCACCTAATTTAGTATCACGCACCTCCAGCTCAAACTCATCAATATGAATGGAAGTAAATAAATCTTCTTTAACCACTTTTTCACTGATCACGATCGCATCTTCAAAGTTGTAACCTTTCCACGGCATGAAAGCCACTTTCAGATTTCGTCCCAAAGCTAATTCACCGTCTTTTGTAGCATATCCTTCTGTTAAGAAATCGCCTGATTTTACTGACTGACCTTTCTTCACCGCCGGACGAAGATTGATACAAGTGCTTTGATTTGTTTTAATAAACTTGGTTAGTTTATAAATCATCAGATCATTTTCAAAACTTACTATTTTCTGTGCATGGTTTCTATTATAACGAACATGAATTTCGTTCGCATCCACATACTCAACAACTCCATCTCCGTCCGCGTGAATCTGAATCCTTGCATCTCTTGCAGCTTTTCCTTCCAGGCCTGTTCCTACAATTGGCGCCTGAGGCAAAATCAATGGAACTGCCTGGCGCTGCATGTTTGAACCCATCAATGCACGGTTGGCATCATCATGTTCCAGGAAAGGAATCAAGGAGGCGCTCAAACCAACAATCTGGTTTGGAGCCACATCCATATATTCCACGTCTCCTTTATCAAGAATCGGAAAGTCGCCGGTTTCGCGGGATTTCACTTTATCATAAATAAAATTTGAATTTTCATCAAGAGGCGCATTTGCCTGTGCAATTTTTGCAGAATCCTCCTCTTCTGCGCTCAGGAAAAATACTTTTTTCATGTCTACATGCCCATCATGCACTTTACGATACGGAGTTTCGATGAAACCCATTTCGTTAATTTTAGCATGAACGCAAAGAGTAGAAATCAACCCAATGTTTGGACCTTCAGGAGTTTCGATTGTACAAAGCCGTCCATAGTGAGAATAGTGAACGTCACGTACTTCAAATCCTGCACGCTCCCTGCTCAAACCTCCGGGCCCGAGCGCTGAGATACGACGTTTGTGAGTAATTTCACTCAACGGATTTGTCTGATCTAAAAATTGAGATAACTGCGATGTTCCGAAGAACGAATTAATTACAGAAGATAATGTTCTTGCATTGATCAAATCCACAGGAGTAAAAACTTCATTGTCTCTTACGTTCATCCTTTCACGAATGGTACGTGCCATACGCGCAAGACCGACACCAAACTGAGCATATAATTGTTCACCAACAGTACGTACACGACGATTACTTAAATGGTCAATGTCATCAATTTCACTTTTAGCATTGGTTAACAATACCAAATATTTAATGATAGCAATGATATCTTCTTTAGTGAGTACTTTCTTGGTAATCGGATAATCCAAACCCAATTTCCTATTGATCTTATAACGGCCAACTTCTCCAAGATCATATCTTTTATCACTGAAAAATAATTTATCAATAATTCCTCGTGCTGTTTCATCATCGGGAGCATCAGCGCCGCGCAACTGGCGGTAAATGTGCTGAACTGCTTCAATCTCACTGTTAGAAGTATCTTTATTTAAGGTGTTGTAAATGATTGCATAATCGCCGCTCACTTCTTCACGTTGGATAAATACGCTTTTCACATCCAGTTCAAGGATCATGGCGATATTATCTTCGTCTAAAATTGTATCTCTTTCAAGAACAATTTCATTTCTTTCGAGGCTTACTACTTCTCCGGTATCTTCATCGACAAAATCTTCAACCCATGTACGTAGAACCCTTGCTGCTAAACGTTTGCCAAGATTCGCGTGCAATGTTTTTTTATCAGCTTTTACTTCAACTGCCATTCCGAAAAGTTCGAGAATGTCTTTATCAGTTTCATAACCAATAGAACGAAGCAAAGTAGTTACCGGGAATTTTTTCTTACGGTCAATATATGCATACATTACATTATTAATGTCTGTTGCAAATTCCATCCAGGCTCCTTTAAAAGGAATCACACGCGCAGAATATATTTTTGTTCCGTTTGGATGAGTGCTTTGTCCAAAGAAAACGCCAGGGGAACGATGTAATTGAGAAACAACCACACGCTCAGCGCCATTAATTACAAAAGTACCACGCGGGGTCATGTAAGGAATATTTCCCAGGAAAACGTCCTGAACAATTGTCTGGAAATCCACGTGCTCTTCATCATTACAACTGAGTCGCAATTTAGCTTTCAGGGGAACTGCGTAAGTTAATCCTCTTTCAATACATTCCTCAATGGTATAACGAGGAGGATCTACAAAATAGTCCAGGAATTCCAGCATAAAAATATTCCGTGTATCGTTAATCGGAAAACTTTCCTTAAACACACGGAACAACCCTTCGATATTACGTTTATCGGGGGTAGTTTCTAACTGGAAAAAATCTTTAAAGGACTGAATTTGTATTCCTAATAGGTCTGGAGTTTCCGCCAAATGTTCAATTTTCCCAAAACTGATTCTTTGTGCTGGAGCTACTTTAGTTGAAGGCATATTTTGATTAAAATATTTTAAAATGAGAGCTCTTTAATTCGGTTTTTTGTACTACATTGGACACGTACCGAAATTTAAAGGATTGCAAAAGTAAACATTTTTTTGAAATTGAATGTAAGTTTATTAAATCTTAACCATTTATTTACCACCACGAAATTATCACTTTCTATATTGGGAAAAATTTCAATCATTATCAATTTAGGATCGAAAAATTTTCGATTACAATTTTCTAATAGAAACATAAAGCTTAATTTTGCACTTCTTAAATAAACTTAAATAGAAAGACATGAAAAAATTATTTTTTATTCCTGTTGCAGCAGCGGTATTATTTTTAGCTTCTTGCGGGGGAAATGATTCAAACGATAACAATGCGACCACTGCTGACACTACCTCAGCTGCCGCAGCGCCTGCCGAAGCTCCGGGCTCTGATATTCCTGGAATTGATACAGTAACTGTTACAGATCATATTAAATTGGATGGAATGGATGACATGAAGTACGACCGCACGCTTTTTAAAGTAAAAGCCGGACAGAAAATAACGTTAGACTTCAAAAATATTGGCAAACAACCAGCTGCCGCCATGTCTCATAATGTAGTTATATTACAGCAGGGAACTGATGTTCAGGCTTTCGGAGAAGCAGCAATACCAGCAGCCGCTACCGGACACATTCCAGCTTCAATGGCAACAGACGTAATCGCTCATACTAAGTTATTAGGTCCGGGCGAAAGCGATGAGATTACTTTTACACTTCCTGATGCAGGAGTTTACGATTTTATTTGCTCGTTCCCAGGCCACTTTGGTACAATGAAAGGGAAGATCGTAGCAGAATAATTACTGAATAAATAATTGATTTAAAGCAGCATGAAAATGCTGCTTTTTTTTTAAAGATCTATTTTATTTGCAGAAAATAAATTTCAGTAAACAAATAAAAATCACTTATTTCCATTTTTGCAGTAAACAAACAAAAAAAGGTATTTCCTGTTTTAAAATAAAACATGGAATATGGTGGAAATAATTTAATTAATTGAAAACAACTCTTTAAATATCTTTTGTCCGTCTGTATTGCCAAGGATTGGATTGCAGGCTCTTTCAGGATGCGGCATCATGCCAAAAATATTTCTCTCTTTATTGGTTATTCCGGCGATGCTGTTTATTGATCCATTTGGAGAATGATCAATATGAACCAAACCCCTTTCGTCACAATAACTATAAAGGACCTGATCATTTTTTTCAATTTCTTCGAGTTCCTTTTCTTTTGCGTAATATCTGCCCTCGCCATGAGCGACCGGAATTTTAAATATCTCATCAGAATTTTCAGCCTTTAAAAAAATATTCTTGCAGGCAAACTTCATTTGTGCATTTTGTAATAAAACTCCCGGCAACAAACCGCTTTCACATAAAATCTGAAAGCCATTACAAACTCCAAAAACTTTTCCCCCTTTATGGGCAAATTCAATTACACTTTGCATCATGGGGCTGAAACGAGCTATAGCGCCGCATCTAAGGTAATCGCCATAACTAAATCCGCCTGGAAGAACGATACAATCAGACGTATGGAACCTCGAAAGATCTTTGTCTTTATGCCATAAAGTAATCACTTCCTGCCCCAGATCATGTTGCAGCGCATTGATCATATCTCTATCGCAATTGGAACCCGGAAATATCACCACACCAAATTTCATTTCTAAATATTTTATTTGTTGACAAAGATAAAGTATACCAAAATTTATTTTCTAAAATACTGAATGTAAAACACGAAACCCACGAGCATCCATTGTAAAACCATTGGAATCCATTTGATACGAGGATAATAAAATGCACAGCCTGTAAAAGCCGCCGCAGGAAACAGGGCGAGCAGCCAATATTCCATATTGTGATTCATGCTGATAAATGGAATTCCAACCGCTACGATCAGATACAAAAGCATCATGGCCCAACTTTTCCTAACCTGCAATATTTGTTTGATCATAAAAATGCGCACATAAAATACGCCGGCAGTAATTAATAAAACGATCAAAGAAATCCCTATCAATTCGACACTAATAGACTCATAAGATGGCGGTGAAAATCCAAAGCCGGCTAACCGGAAAGAATATAATTTATTGGTAAAAAAAAGCCAGCAAGCTAAGAAATACCACGGCGTAAGAATTCCGATAAAAGCAATGATCCATTCGGCAATTTTTAACGGCCTGGTGATGCTAAGTGATAAAATAATAAAGATGGCAAAAGCAAATGCCGGCAGATAAAAAAATGCAGCAACTCCAATGGCAATCCCGACATTGAAAAGAGTTGATTTGGGATGTTGATTGTTATTCAGGTTGCTCATTTTTGACCAAACCCAAATCAGGATTGTATTGATAATCAGCGGAGCGCTTAATACATTCCATTCGCTAAAAAATGAAGTAATCAGCAGGTAACTCATCGCCGGCAAATAATTGGGTTTTTGCATGAGACGCCGGCTAATAATTACCTGATTAAAACTGATGGCTTGTGTAAAAAGCAATAAATAGGTGATGATAAAATAACCGGTCGGGTGGGCATCAAAAAAAGGTGCGATGGTTGTAATCAGATCTTTAAACAAAAATCCATCCGACTTTTGAACAACCGGAATCTGCGGATGAGAAAGCCATACCAGTTTTAAAAGAATTCCGTACACAAAAAGCAGGAAAGTATTGAGTGGATTATTGGCCCTGAAAATTCCTGTCACAATAGAAAATTAATTGAGCAACAAAAATAAAAAATTAAAAGGAGAACACGAACTATCAGGTTAGAAAACGATTTTTTTTAAATGAATTACACGAATTAAGAATCAGTCAATTCAAGCAAGCGTGTTTGTAATTCTTAATCTTAGATTCCTTTTACTGAAATTCAACTTTTGCAAAGCAGATATAATTTCGATAAGTACATGGAATAATAATTTCGGTAGCGCTTACCTGCTTTCCATATCTGGGCATAAACTGGTAACCCCTGTCGAGGCTTTTCAATGGCGGGTTACGCGTAACTTTTCCTGAACCTGAAACACTCTGGTCTCCAAGAAGTAACAGGCGCCTTTCTGGCGAATTGAATAAAAAATGCAACTGGCCGCCGGTAAGAATGGTTGCATAAGAAAGGAAATTATCCGTTTCATCATCATACTGCGTTTTATTAATCACGCTTGCCCAATCCGTAGTTCCACTTTTATCCATATTCAGAATGAGAATATTGTTGTAATAATACTTGTCCTGGCCGCGCGAATTATAATAGGGAAAGCGGTTATAACCATAGCCATAAGAATAAGGAGAATACATGTAATAATTGTAAGGCGAAAAGGAAGGATATCCGTAAAGATAATCATAGCGGTTCCATGGGCCGGAGCGTGATTGGGAATAATAATCTTCGGCAGTTAAAATAAATCCTCCGTCTTTTCTAAGCACCACATCTCTTATAAAAAAGTCGTTCAACGCAGTTTTATTATTGCCGTTTGTTTTTGCCATTGCCCTTATAGAATCGCCCAGGTTTTGAAATTGCTGGGTAATAATATTCTGATTATTAATATCCCAAACAGCGGTATAAATTCCTTCTACATTTCCGCGGGGTTTTTCATAATACAATGAGTTAATGATATAATGTTGATTTACATTATCAATCTTTAATTTTATTTCATCAAGGTATTTTCCGGCGAGATTAAACGGGTTGGAGATAAATGAATCGGCATTCGCCGGTTTGGTAATTAATGAAAGATCCTGGATAAAATCCCGATTGTTTGATTTATTTCCTTTGGTAAAAACAAAGTTGCCATTGTTATCAACAAAAAAGTCACTGAATAGATCTTTTCTGTCGTCAAAGAATGTAGCAATTCTTGATTGATGTTGCAGTTGCAAGCTGTCGTTAAATAGCAAAGTAGTGAAATTGAAATTGCCGTTTTTTCTCTGGATCTTATAGATCATAATCTTTGATTTATCCTCACTATTTACCGTGCTGTAAATTTTATTATTTGCAAAAAAGTTGATGTGCGTGGTATCTAATTCAACCGGATCGGATAGTAATTTTCCATCGGCATTTATTTTAACGGCCATGCAATAAACAGTACTTCTTTTTTGAAACTGGTAGATCATGTACGCGAAATCAGGAAAGACTACAAAATCAACATTCAGGGTATTATCCGGCATAAACTTTAAATTCACACGATTGATCAAACGCATTGAATTATCATAAGAACAAACGGCATAATTGTTCCGGTTGTTTTTATAAACCAGAAAGTTATCCTGAACTTTGCCAATGATTTGAAAATCCATTCCGCGTGAATCCTGCTGCTCCGGCTGTGTATAAGTAATCTGCTGCGAAAAAACAGCAGAATAAAATGTGGATAAAATAAAAAATAAAAAAAAAGTTTTCATAATGAATCTTAAAGTTTTCTTTTTTGTCTTTTGCTAATCGGTTGAATTAAATGATTTTTTTAAAGCTATACTAATTTACGATAAAAATAATGTGCATGGAATTTTTATCCTCAGGAAGATCGTTTCTATTGATAATTTTAACACAGGCTTTGATAATTTATAGAACCTGAATCGAAAAATGATTCATCTAATAGAAGTTCATAAACAGAGAAGATTGAAATCATCTATTTTTGAAACAAATTTATTAACAGAAGATGCCAATTGTTTTAATCTCCGGAGGAACAGGATTGATAGGAACAAACCTATCCCGCCATTTGATAGAAAGAGGCTATGAGATTATTATTTTATCAAGAGATAAAAATAAAACTTCACACGATCCAAAAATCACTTTCAGTTTCTGGAATGTTGAAAAACAAATAATAGATGCAGAAGTTGTACTAAAAGCAGATCACATTATTCATCTTGCCGGCGCAGGAGTGATGGATAAAAAATGGACAATCGATTATAAAAAAAAGATTCTTGAAAGCCGCAGCAAAAGCGCTGAAATAATTATTAACTGTTTAAAGGAAAATCCACATCAGGCAAAAACTTTTGTATCCGCTTCTGCGATCGGCTGGTATGGCGCAGATTCAAAACCTTTGGATAGAAAAGAAGGATTTATTGAAACAGATTTACCCGCGAATGATTTCCTTGGCGAAACCTGTTTGTTGTGGGAAGCAAGCGTAGAGCCCGTTTCAGCCCTTGAAATCCGGTTGGTAAAACTAAGAACCGGAATTGTATTAAGCAATAATGGCGGTGCTTTCAAAGAATATAGAGCTCCTTTAAATTTTGGTGTAGCTCCAATTTTAGGAAATGGAAAACAAGTGGTAAGTTGGATTCACATTGATGATCTGTGCAGAATGTATTGCGAAGCGATTGAAAATAATTATCTGCATGGAAGTTTCAACGCCGTAGCGCCGGAATCTGTTTCTCAAAAAACTTTAATCCTTACTTTAGGACAAAAAATGCGGCCTAGATTCTTCATTCCGATTTACGTTCCGGCCTTTATTTTAAAACTGATTTTCGGAAAACGAAGTATAGAAATTTTAAAAAGTGCAACTGTAAGCAATAAGAAAATAAAAGCGATGGGATTTACTTTTTTATATCCAACCATAGAAGCAGCGATCGAGGAATTGATTTCTAAAAAGTAACTCTTTTTGATTTATAGTGAACAAACAAAAAAGACGAATTTCTATTTTAATCTAAAAGGGGTTTTTTTAAAATTTAATCACTTTATTTCGAAAAAACTTTTTTCAAAATATCCGTAACGCGTCCTGCAGGATTTTGTCGAATATTTACTTCTTCCTGGGCTACATAATAAAATATTCCATCGAGCGCTTTGCCTGTTACATAACTATTTATATCTGTGTCAACGGGTTTTGATGAAAACCGATTGTAAGTGGTAAAAACATCTTTCCAATATTTATTTGCGTCCGTTTTTTTCAAAGATTCTTCTACTATAGGCATAAAGGAATTGGCAAGCTGCACGGTGGTAGTTCTTCTCAAATATGATGTGGCGGCGGTGTCTGTGCCACGCAAAATATTCAGTGCATCTGTTATGGACATTTGTTTGATGGCAGAAAGAAAAATCGGCGCAGCAGATTTGGAAGCGTCTTCGGCGGCCCGGTTCATGCTCAATTCTGCATCGTCAACTAACTTTCCCATGCCAAACATTCTCATTTTACTTTCTATATCGCGCACCTCTTTGGGTAACAAAATTTTTACCGCAGCATCTTTAAAAAATCCATCAACTGCAGAAAGTTTATCTGTACTTTTTTGAGCTCCGAGAGAAAGCGCTTCTTTTAATCCAGAAACGATATCATCGCCTGATAAACCATTTGTAGAAGAAGAATTTTTTGAAAGAATTGAATTGGCTTTTTTAAAGAATCCACCCAATTTATTCGAAGAATCTTTTTGTGCAAAAAGTGAAAAAGAAAAAAAGATCAATACAGAAAAGGTCATTAATTTTTTCATACGAAATTCCTTTAAAATTATATTTTCAAATGTAAATCTTTTACAATTACAAAATAAAGCAACCAATGATTTTTATGATTTCAAAAACTTCATTTGCTTTACCAAATATAAGTAGCCACCGCTCCGGCATTTAAGGAAGCAGCGGCAATTGTTCCATTAAATTTGATATTAAACTGCTGCGATTGTTTTGACGTATTGATCACAATCAACACTTTTTTGCCGGATGGAGTTGTAAATGCCACGTTTTCAAAACCAGGAATGTCTGTTGCAAAGATGCGGGTTGAACCCGGTCTCACAAACTTAGAAGCGTGAGCGATAATATAATAAGATTGATTCCTTTTTATTGCGTTTCTATCGATAGTTACAGCACCAAGACACGTAGTACAGCCGCCGTCAGTATGCGGCGCCAGATTGGGATCAGAAGCAAGATTCCATTCTAAAACATTCCTGCTCCAGTTTTTGATGGCTCCGATAATTAAATTTTGAACCGCCCATGAAAGATCCCCGGCAAAAGAAGAACCTGAACCGGTATATTGTTCCGTGAAATAAATATTTTTATCGGGAAATGCATTATGCACCTTGGATAAAGCCAAGATATTTCCGGCATATAGATGAAACGCAGAGCCATCCACATATTTAGATGCATCAACATCCTGTAAAATGGTTAACGGATATTCAGGAACATCGGCATTGTGATCATAACAAATAATTTTTGTAGCAATGTCTGCCTTTTCAAATGCAGGCCCAAGGCTGTTCTTTATAAAACCGGCCTCCTCGGCCGCATTCATATACATACTCGGATTGTTCTTAGGATTCAAAGGTTCATTTTGCGGTGTAATAGCATCAATGGTTATTCCTTCAGACTTCATTGCCCCGATGTATTTCACAAAATAATTTGCATAAACATCATAATATTGTTTTTCCAAACTTCCACCAACAGAACTTTTATTGTCCTTCATCCAGACAGGAGCGGACCACGGCGAACCGAGAATTTTAATCCGCGGATTTATTTTTAGGATCATCTTCAAAATCGGAATCAGGTCAACTTTATTTTCGGCAATGCTGAATTTTGACAAATCCGGATCAGTTTGACCGACAGGCAAATCATCATAAGAATAAACTTTATTACCTAGGTCAGAAGCACCGATACTTATCCGGATGTAGCTGATTCCTATTGAATTTCCTTCTGTTGAAAACAATTCATTTAAGAGTTTTATTTTATCTGCTGAAGCCATCGCATTTATAAGCTGCGCACTTCCATCAGTAAGGCAAAATCCAAAACCATCAATTTCCTGAAACCGTTGTGTGGTGTCAATTTCAATGG
>JBEPVG010000023.1:0-11436 GCA_041691175.1 Chitinophagaceae bacterium | reverse complement strand
GTATAAGAGACAGGTAAAGCGCCTCTGCACCTGTCGTACAAAGGAACACTGCACCGAGAATAAAAAATCCATTTGGATAAAGCGTTAGAAGTTCGATTGCATAATATGGATTGAGCGCTTTAAAAATATTCAAATTGTCGAAGAGATGCATAGCGCCCAAAATCAACAACATCAGGAACCAGAAAAACATGATGGGCCCAAAAAGTTTACCAATTTTCGCAGTACCAAATTGCTGTGAAAAAAACAGCGCAAATAATATAGCGATCACAATATAAATAATTGTCGTACCGCTGATGTCGCTGAAAAAAGGAATTTGTTTTAAACCTTCGACAGCGGATGTAACGGTAATTGGCGGAGTGATCATTCCATCGGCCATGATTGAAGCGCCTCCGATCATTGCAGGAAAAACGAGCCATTTCTTTTGCCGCCGGATTAAAGCATATAAAGAAAATATGCCGCCTTCGCCGTTGTTATCGGCTTTTAAAGTTAGCGTTATATATTTTATGGTTGTTTGTAAGGTTAGTGTCCAGATGATGCAGGAAAGGCCGCCCAGTATCAGTTCCGGCGAAATTACATTATCCCTGATAATGGCATTCATTACATAAAGAGGAGAAGTACCAATATCACCATAAACGATTCCTAAGGCTATAATTAAGCCGACTGGTGTGGCTTTATTAAAATTTTTCTTCACGCTAATTCTTTAATTGTTTTACCCTAGCAATAATAATTCGGTAATTATCCAATTTTAAATAAGCTGCAAATGTAAAATGAAACTAATTCTTAGCCATTAATTCTTTACGGAGTTTTCATATCCTGGGAATTTCTAAAATATTTTATAGCAACTAACTTCTCAACTAAAATATCAGGTTAAAGCCTAATGATATTGATAATTTTTATCGGTGGTTTAAAATTTGTTTCAAAGTCTGGCTGATGGTGTATTTGTCTTACAAATTCCATTCCTTCAATTACTTTTCCAAAGGTGGTATAACCTTTTTTATCCGGACTAGCATCGCCACCGTAATCATAATCAGGTTCATCATCCATACAAATAAAAAATTCTGTATTTCCGCTGTTAGCAATTTCGGTTCTTGCCAAAGAAATCACACCTTCTTTGTGAAGGATTCCCGTTTGCCTGGTCGTTTCTAAAGGAATTCCAGGGATCGTTTGTTGCTTTTTAAATTTCGTTTGCCAAAGTCCGCCCTGGATCAGTTGTGTTTTTGCCACATTCATTGCCTGGTCCTCTTTTTTTAAAACTCTATAAAATGAGGTGTTTTTAAAATACCCCGAATCCACATAAGAAAGAAACGCAGCCACGGTTTCAGGCGCTTTTTTAGGATACAATTCGACTATGATATCGCCATAATATGTTTGAATATCTATGGTTGGTTTATCATACTTTTTTTTCGTTTGAGAGCATCCCGAACCCACGATTGCAATTATTAGAACTGAGTATTTTAAAAATTTTAAAAGCATGACAATTCGATCTTTAAGAGTAATGAAGATAATAAAAGATCTACCATAGTAAACGGAGAAATATGGGAGATTTTCGTTTTTGTTTTCCAGGGAATTCGAAGGTGCATATCATTTCAAAAGTTGTTTATTCATTAAACCTGTTGCCTGATTAACCAATTGACTAATTTACGATTTAACTTTGCAGGCTATGCATTATGCCTCAGTAGAAAATTTAAGTAAATCTTTTGGAATCAGGATTCTTTTTAAAAACATCAGTTTTTACGTAGAAGAAGGAGATAAAATTGCTTTTGTTGCCAGAAATGGTAGCGGAAAATCCACTCTTTTGAAAATAATTGCCGGATATGATACTCCAGATTCGGGATCGGTTTGGATCAATAAAGAAGTAAAAGTCATTATGCTTCAGCAGGACACTGCTTTTGAAAATGAAAGAACCATTTGGGATAATATTTTAAATCTCGACAATCCGGTTGTTCGTTTGGTAAAAGAATATGAAATGCTGCTTGAAGAGAATTCACCAAATGATGTGCGAATCAGCGAGCTTATTTCTGAATTAACGGAAGCAAACGCCTGGAGTTTTGAAAGCGATCTAAAACAAATTTTGGGCAAATTGAATCTGAATCATTTGAACGAGGCGGTAAAAAATCTGAGTGGTGGTCAACGCAAGAGAGTCGCTCTGGCGCAGGCTTTAATTGAATCGCAATTGCACGAAGGAAAATGTTTGTTGATTTTGGATGAACCAACAAATCATTTAGATGTAGAAATGATTGAATGGCTCGAAGACTTTTTAGCAAGTAATAAAAGCACTGTGTTATTGGTAACGCATGACCGTTATTTTCTGGATGCGGTTTGTAATGAAATTGTAGAATTAGATGATGAAAAATTATACGTATATAAAGGCGATTATGATTATTTCCTGGAACAAAAATCATTGCGTCAGGAGGTACAACAAAGTGAATTATTAAAAGATAAAAATATTTTCAGAAAAGAACTGGAATGGATGCGCAAGCAACCAAAAGCGCGTACTACAAAATCAAAGAGCCGCCAGGACGCATTTGTAGAAGTAGAAGAAAGAGTGAATCAGAAAAAAGAAGTAGCCGAAGTATCGCTGCAAGTTAAAATGACCCGGATGGGCGGCAAGGTTTTGGAAATGAAAAAAGTATATAAGTCGTATGGCGATAAAGTGATCATGAAAGGTTTTGATTATACTTTTAAAAAGGGAGAAAGAATCGGAATTGTAGGAAAAAACGGAACAGGGAAATCGACATTTTTAAAAATAGCCCTTCAACTTGTGTCTCCGGATAGTGGAAAAATAAATCACGGTGATACGATTATTTTTGGAAATTTTGCCCAGGAAGGTTTGCAATATAAAGAAGACAAAAGAGCGATAGAATATGTAAAAGATTTTGCAGAATTTTTCCCATTAGCTGATGAAAGCAAGATAAGCGCATCGCAGTTTATGGAGAAATTTGGATTTACCCCACAGCAACAATTTACGCCGTTAAGCAAGTTAAGTGGCGGAGAAAAAAGAAGGCTTCATTTACTCAGCATTTTATTTAAAAATCCAAATTTTCTGGTTCTTGATGAACCTACAAATGATTTGGATTTGCAAACTTTAAGAACGCTGGAAGAATTTTTGCAGGATTTCCCCGGATGCATTTTAATAGTAAGCCACGACCGATATTTTATGGATCGATTGGTTGACCATCTTTTTGCTTTTGAAGGAGATGGCGAAATAAAGGATTTTCCCGGCAATTATTCTCAATATAGAATGTGGAAACAATTGGAAGAAAACGCTGAAGGTAAAATGCAAAAGACAGAAGGTGTTAAACAGAAGACGGAAAGCGGGGAACAGAAAACAGAAGATAGTGAAAAGCAAAAATTTTCATTTAAGGAAAAAATGGAATTTGGAAAATTAGAAAAAGAAATTGCGGATTTTGAAAAAGAAAAAAAGTTGTTAGAAGTGAAATTGAACAATGGTTCAATGGATTTTGAAAAACTACAGGAAACCTCAGAAAGGATCAGCGATCTGATTGTTCTTCTTGATAAAAAGGAAATGCGCTGGCTGGAACTGAGTGAGAGAGCTGGTTTGTAACGATATAGATTTTGAAAATTATAAATCGGGAAAGAAAATCCGTACAGTGAACCAACAAAAAACCCGTATTTCGATTCATTAAAAGAAGAGAATCTTAAATATTAAATATAGATGAAAGACTGGTTTGAGTCTGACCGTGTTTTTAATTCGCTCTATCCTAAACCTATTCAGGAAGTGGCTGAAAAACATTGGACGCCACTCGCCGTTGCAGAAAAAGCGGCTGCATTTTTAGCTGCTTCGCCTAATGCAAAAGTCCTAGACATTGGAAGTGGTTCGGGCAAATTTTGTTTAACCGCCGCTCACAACCATCCGCTTTCGTTATTTTATGGAATTGAGCAAAGAGCCAATCTGGTAGCGCTTTCTAACGAATTGGCGGGAAAATTGAAACTGGAAAACGTTTTTTTTATTTGCGATAATATTACCAATTTAAATTTTGGGGATTACGACAATTTTTATTTTTATAATTCTTTTTACGAAAATATTACCGGCACACTAAAAATTGATTTTAGAGTAAAATATTCAGATGAATTATACAATTATTATAACCGCTTTTTATTCAAACAACTTGCTAAAAAGCCTGCGGGAACAAGGCTGGTAACGTACCATAGTTTTGGTAATGAAATACCTGCCGATTATGAAGTAGTTCATACGGATTATAATGAATTCTTAAAATTCTGGATTAAGGTTTAAAAATTTTAAATCAGTTTATGAAAATTCGCAAAAAAATAATGATTTTAGTTTATCCATTCATGATGAAGATTTTGAAACTAACGGGCATGGGTACACGAATTTATAAACATAAAAATAATGTACCTTTTAAGGAAAGTTTTTATTCATTAAAAGCAAACCTGAATACCGGAGAAGAAATTCAGTTTGACCAATATAAAAACCGAAAAGTCTTAATTGTAAATGTTGCAAGTGAATGTGGATTTACTCCCCAGTATGCCGAGCTTGAGAAATTGCATAAAAACGATGAAATGCTTACCATTATTAGCTTTCCATCCGATAATTTTGGCGGGCAGGAGCCCGGAGATGATGCTGAAATCAATAACTTTTGCAAAATAAATTACGGAGTAACTTTTCCTATATTCAAAAAAAATGATGTGAAAGGAAATTCAAAACAACCGGTTTATGAGTGGCTTACTGATAGAAATAAAAATGGCTGGAATGATATGGAGCCGCAATGGAATTTTTATAAATACCTGATAGATGAAAATGGGAATCTATCTAAAATATTTTCATCTTCTGTTTCTCCTATGGAAATAAATTTTTGAAATTTTAAACCGCACATTTTTCATGGTAGTTGATTAATTCAATGGGCGTTTTTTCAAATTCATAGCCGGAATAATGAAGCACAATATCATCAAGCACCTCTAAAATCTCATCCACTTCTTTTATCGTAACCAACTTACCCCGATATTCTTTTATGTTCGGCATTCCTTTTAGATAATTGGTATAATGACGGCGCATTTCGTTGATGCCGACAACCGGGCCTTTCCATTCAACAGATTTAATTAAATGCTTTTGACAAACTGCCACTCTTTCTTCAACGGTAGGCGCAGGAAGGATTTCACCGGTTTTTACAAAATGAGAAATTTCATTAAAAATCCATGGATAACCAATCGCGGCGCGGCCAATCATAATGCCATCTACGCCATATTTATTTTTATATTCCAATGCTTTTTGTGGAGAATCAATATCGCCATTTCCAAAAATTGGAATCGTAATTCGTGGATTTTCTTTCACTTTTGCTATCAATTCCCAGGCTGCACTTCCTTTGTACATTTGAACTCTTGTCCTTCCATGAATGGCCAGAGCCTGAATTCCTACATCTTGCAAACGCTCCGCAACTTCTTCAATATTTTTTGTGTCTTCATCCCAGCCTAATCTTGTTTTTACTGTAACCGGTAAAGAAGTACTTTTTACAACAGCATCTGTGAGGCGAATCATCAATGGAACATCTTTTAAAACACCGGCACCGGCGCCGCGACATGCAACTTTTTTTACCGGACAACCAAAATTAATATCCAATAAATCGGGATTGGTAGCATCTACAATTTTTGCCGCAAGCGATAGACTTTCTTCATCGCCGCCAAAGATTTGAATGCCCACAGGTTTTTCATAATCGAAGATGTCTAATTTCTTTCTGCTTTTGATCGCATCACGAATCAATCCTTCACTGCTGATAAATTCTGTGTACATCAGGTGTGCACCGTTATCTTTGCACACTGCGCGAAAAGGAGGATCGCTTACGTCTTCCATTGGTGCAAGTAATAAAGGAAATTCAGGAAGTTGTATGTTGCCTATTTTAATCAAGATAATTCATTAATTAATTTGAAATAATTTTTCGGCTGTAAATTTACGACCTAAATAATTGAGAATATGATGATTGACAGAAATTCAAAAAATATTAGCTTTCCAGCTCAATTCGGAATTTTGGTTGGACTTATTGGCGGAGGATTGGTTTTGGGAGGTTTTATTTCTGTGGGCGTTTGGATGGGAATGACAGGAAATTCAATTTTATCAATGCAATCCGATATGCTGAATCCGAAATATTTCAATGAGATTATGTGGATCCAGGTTATATCTACTTTCTTTATGTTTTTTTTACCTGTATATTTCTTTGCGCTTATTTGTTATAGAAATGCTTCAAAATTTATTGGTTTCAATACAAATATTAATTTCAAACAAATTGCGTTGGTGCTTGCAATTCTTGCGCTAACTTTTCCGCTTTCAGGAGCTTTGGCAGAATTAAATAAACTTATTCCGATTCCTAAAAATTGGGAAATTTATTTTAAGGCAAAAGAGGCTGAGCGAGCGGCGGAGGAAGCCGCTCTTATCAATATCAATTCTTTTTCGCGCTATTTACTTTCTATGATAGTTATTGCTTTACTGCCGGCAATTTTTGAAGAAGTTTGTTTTCGTGGAGGCATTCAAAATATTTTGACCCGATGGTTTAAAGGACCATGGATCGCGATCATTCTCACCTCCATTATCTTTAGCGCTATTCATATTTCTTATTATGGATTTTTGGTGAGGCTGGTCCTTGGCGTTGTACTCGGGTTAATTTTTTATTACAGCGGAAGTTTATGGCTCGCTATCCTCGTACATTTTTTATATAATGGTTTGCAGGTGACGGTGCTTTATTTATCCACTATAAGCCCCGACAAAACACCGAAGGATATTGAAAAAAGTTTTCCATTATGGATAGGGATTATAGCACTGGTATTAATTATTTATGCCTTTATTTATTTTCGAAAAATATCTTTATTGCAACAAGAAAAATATATAATGCCCGAAGAAGATCCGAATGATTTTCATAACTGGATAACCAAAGAATCATAAAATTGACGAATGGCTTTTGATACCAAAACATTTAAAACCAGAACACTTACAGCAATCATTTTTGCCCTTGTCATGCTGATTGGTTTATTATGGAATCTATGGAGTTTTATGATTTTATTTATCATCATTCATTTTGGCTGCTGGTTTGAATTTATAAAACTTTTAAAGAAAATTGATCCGGATAATTATAAACTGAAAAGCTTGCTGGGACTATTTTACATAACACTTCCGATTGCTTTAATGATTATTCTCAGAACAGACAATTTTGGAAAAGTTAATGATCATTTGTTGAAAATAATTCCATGCGGGATTGTTTTTTCTATCTGGATAAATGATACGATGGCTTACCTGGTTGGGTCGTTTATTGGCAAAACACCTCTGTCAAATATTTCACCAAAAAAAACGCGCGAAGGAACCATCGGAGGAATTATTCTTTGCGTACTCATAATTTCTTTGATTGGATATTTTACGAAATATTATTCAGTTGTTGACTGGATTTTTATCAGTTTATTTTGTGGACTATTTGGTACGCTCGGTGATCTTTTGGAAAGCAAAATAAAAAGAATGGCGAATGTAAAGGACAGTGGTTCTTTAATGCCCGGGCACGGCGGGTTTTTAGACCGATTTGATTCCATGCTTGTCGCCATTCCATTTGTATTTGTTTATTATTTTTTATTTATCAGGTAAAGAAATAAAAGACTTTATCTGACGCTCCCTTTTTATATTTGTAATTAAATCTAGTTGATGAATATTCATAAAGAAGGATACAGGACGATTGCATTTTGTGCGTTGATCTTTGGTACCATTAATATTATTTTCTTTTTCTTCTTTAGTGCTACCATGCCCCTTGTTTCGTGGATTGTATTTAGTATTAGTCTGATCATGCTCTTATTTATTATTTCATTTTTTCGCTCGCCAAAAAGAAATTTTACGGTGGCACACCACCAGGTAATTTGCCCGGCAGACGGGAAAGTAGTGGTGATAGAAGAAATGACTGATACAGAATATTTTAAAGATAAAAGGTTGCAGGTTTCGATATTTATGAGTCCGGCAAATGTTCACATCAACCGCATTCCAATGTCGGGTAAAGTGAGTTACAGTCAATATCACAAAGGAAAATACCTGGTAGCCTGGAGTCCAAAATCTTCGACAGAAAACGAACGTCATTCGGTTGTTATCAAAAGTGATAATGCAGAAATTTTAGTAAAACAGATTGCCGGAGCTCTTGCAAAACGGATTGTAAATTATTTGAAAGTTGGTGAAGTGGTTTCTCAGGGAAATGAAATGGGATTTATAAAATTTGGTAGCCGTGTTGATGTTCTTTTTCCGGTGGGAACTCAGTTAAATGTAAAATTGAATCAGAAGGTAAAAGGCGGTGTGACTGTTTTGGCGACTATTGTAACATTGATTCCTGTTGAGTCGGAACAGAGTCAGGAGGAGGAAAAGTAAATTTTCAAAATGATTTTCCGATTCTTCATTAAATGAAGAAATAAGGAAGATTCTCATTCTTCACAGAACGGATTATGATTTGGCGGTAACCTTTTATGATTATCTTAAAACCAATAAATTATTTTTTATGCCATTAGATTATTTAGAAAGTATAAAAAAACACTTCAATCAATATAAATCACTTGGTGATAAAACATTGGAACAAATGGATGAAGAAAATTTGTTTTGGAAATACAATGAGGCAAGCAATAGTATTTCCATTATTGTCCAGCATTTGTGGGGAAATATGCTTTCACGATGGACCAATTTTCTGACCGAAGATGGTGAAAAAGAGTGGCGTGAACGTGATAGTGAATTTGAAAAAGTAATTAAAACAAAAGAAGAATTAATATTGAAATGGGATGAAGGCTGGGAGTGTCTTTTTGCCGCTTTCAATTCATTAACTGACGAAGATCTTACTAAAATAATTTATATTCGAAAAGAGCCGCTAAGTGTTGTAGATGCTGTGAACAGGCAGCTTGCTCATTCTGCATATCATGTAGGCCAGATTGTTTATTTGGGTAAAATGCAATTAAATGAACGTTGGATTTCTTTATCCATTCCGAAAGGAAATTCAAAAGAATTCAATGATAAAATGACACCTAAAGAATGATTACGCTTATATAACATAATTTAAACCCGGTAAATATTTTTAAAATTCGATAAGGTTATCAGATTCTATTATGGAAATAATTTTTTGAAATTCTAAAACAGAAATCTTCATTATTTCTTCTTTTACTGTATCAAAAAATTATTCAAAAGCGCGGTTTATAAATTTTACCAATGGCATTAAAGCTTTAAAAGATTGAATGATTTCATTGGTTAATTTTGGAGAAAGCACTTCAGCATCTGAAAGATTTTTTGTGGCTACAAAACTTTTCATTCGTAAAAAATCAACAGCGGGATTTTCCTTATCATAACCTTTTGGAACATTTACCAGCATTTGCTTTTCATCTTTTTCTAATTCATTATAATGTTTTTTAAATTCCGGGGCAGCAATAATTTTTTTAAATTCAGGGAAGCAATAATCAATTTCCTGCCGAAGTTTTTTCAGGTCTTCAGATTGTGGCATCCAAAGGCCTCCTCCCACAAAACTATTTCCTCCCGGTTGAAGATGAAAGTAATAACCTGCATTCACAGATTTTTTGCCGCCTTTATTAAAAGATGCGCTACGGCTGATTTTATAGGGAGTTTTATTTTTGGAAAATCGAATGTCACGATTAATTCTGAAAATACAATCTTTCGATGAGAGTTCTTTCAAATCGTTATCAAACAAAATCATTTTTTCTAAAAGATCACTAATAACTTCTTCAAAATTATTTTTTGCAATTATATATTTCTCTCGGTTTTTATCAAACCATTCTTTGTTGTTGTTCTTTTTTAGGGCTTTTAAAAATAAAAGAGTAGAAGGAAAAATCAAAATTAAAAAAATTTATTTTCAGTGATATTTTAAATCATAAACGAATCGGCATGGTACTAAACACGTCCCCAATTTTCGCCACTTTTAATTCTGTAAATTGTCATTGGTGTTATTTTATATTTATCCGCTATTTGTTGATGGGTCAGTTTTCTTTTGGGATTAGCTAGAATGTTTTTAATAGCTTTTACCTGTGATAAACTTAACTTTAATCCTTTTGTTCTTACGGTCTGAACTTTTTTATAAGCTGCTTTATGAGGACTATTTTGCTGATGTTCAATCGCTTCTTTTTGTGTAGCCCATTTTAAGTTTTTTATATTGTTATCGGTTTTATTATAATTAAGATGAAGCACATATTTCTGTTTTGACGAATCTTTTTTATTGAACAATTTTGCTATTTCCCTATGAAGGTAAATAGTGCCGTTATTTCCATCAACGTGGAGGTTTAATGTTCTGTAACCTGATGTGAGGGAGCCTTCCAGCAGTTTTCCATCATCAAGCACAATTTCCTTATAGCTTGCCGCGCGGCCAATAGAAGACAACGCATATCTATTTCGCATAGACTGCCATCCTTTAAATCTCAAAGGCTTCCATATCTCACGGTTAATTTTTTTAATCATGGTTGAAAATTTTGCGAATGAAGTTACTAACTAACTTTGTATGAGATTCAAAAAATCTTCCTCATTGATAATCTTCACTGATTTTATTTTGCGCGCTTTTTCCAGTTTACTTCCGGCAGATTCTCCGGCGATGAGGTAATTTAAATTTGCACTTACAGATGAAAGTAATTTTCCACCATTCTCTTCCGCCAGCTTTTCGGCAGCACTTCTTTTTAATGTGGGTAATGTTCCGGTGAATAAAAGTGTGAGTCCGGAAAGTTTTCCTGAAACCGGTTCTGTTTTGTCTCCATGGATGTTTAATCCTTTGCCAGCAAGCTTTTCAAGTATCCTGATATTATCTTCATTATGGAAAAAATCGTAAACACTTTCTGCCACTTTTGTTCCAATATCTTTTAGCTGTTGCAAATCTTCAACAGAAAAAGTTTTCAAATCTAAAATCGTGTCCACACTTTTTGACAAAGTTTTTGCCGTTGTTTCACCCACATATCTTATACCCAAACCATAAATTAACCTGTTTAACTTTTGATTCTTTGAGATT
The DNA here is from genome assembly GCA_041691175.1 of Chitinophagaceae bacterium. Taxonomy (GTDB): domain Bacteria; phylum Bacteroidota; class Bacteroidia; order Chitinophagales; family Chitinophagaceae; genus Ginsengibacter. Next base: position 463 of record JBEPVG010000023.1, on the reverse strand, counting down.
TCAATTGCTGATTTTAAATTGTCAATTGATTTTTGTTTGAAACCTTCCAACCCGGAAATTTTTTCAAAATCAATAGAATAAATTGAAGGAATATCCTGGATAATTTTTTCATCATAAAATCTTTTCACATTTGCAGCTCCGAAGGTTTTAATATCCATCGCATCTTTGCTTACGAAATGCATAATGCGCTCTACAACCTGCGCTTCGCAATTCATATTTACACATCGCCAAACCGCTTCTCCTTCTGGTTTTATTAATTCATCGCCACACACAGGACAGTTGTGTGGAAAGATAATTTTTCTTTCATCTCCGGTTCTTAATTCAGTTAAAGGTTTAACAATATATGGAATTACATCACCGGCTCTTTCCACCATAACGGTGTCACCTATGCGAAAATCTTTTTCGTCGATAATTCATGTATGTTATACAATTATCCGAGCCAACGAGACGGCGGCGTAGGGCG
>JBEPVG010000022.1:0-11695 GCA_041691175.1 Chitinophagaceae bacterium | reverse complement strand
ATACAATAATCATTCTTTCCTTCTTTTTGTTTTTTCTCTAAAAAAATATATTGCCCCTTATCAAGAAGTCCGTCTTTTGTGAGATCATTGATGGTTAATAATTTTTCTAAATTGATGCGATGCTCTGTGGCAACGGCTAATAAAGAAGTGCCTTTAGGTACATACAACGCTTTCGAACCATTTATGGTAAGACTGATTGGCGCAACAGATACAGTTTCATCCACACTGTCATTCGCTTTTTCAGGATCATCAGCATATTGCGATGCGTCAAAATGAGGCACATCATTAATTGCCGCCAGCGTATATTGTTGCAAGTTATTATCCTGAATAGCTTTAATTAAAATTTCGGGATAACGCGGGTTTGTTGCATACCCTGCTTTGCGCAATCCATAAGCCCAGCCCTTGTAATCTGAAGGATTTAGTTGAAATAAAAAATCGTAGCGGCTGTTACCTCTTAAAAAATTAGAATGATCGCGATAAGAATCTTCAGGGCTTTTATATTTTCGAAAACATTCGCCCGGTGCGTCGTCGTCATGGCTCACAGTTTCTGCTGTCCAGGTACTTTTACATTTTATTCCAAAATGATTATTAGAAGCTTTTACCAGATTACTGTTGCCATTTTCTGTTTCGAGTAATCCCTGCGCAAGTGTAATCGCAGCAGGAACTCCCATTCTTTTCATTTCTTTTATCGCCAGGTCTTTGTATTCCTGCACATAATCCTGCGCAGACATTTGTTGAGCATCGCAATTTAAAAAACAACAAAGAGAAAAAAATAAAATGAAGATTGTTTTGTTCATTTATAAACAGAAATTTTTATACAAAAAATTGAATGATCTATTTTTTAAAGATCATCATTAAACCGTCGCGAACCGTTAGTATTACCTGCTGCACTCTTTCATCTTTTACAACATGTTCATTAAATTCATTTATGGCAATTCCATTTTTTCCCGTAATATTTTCATTTAAAACATCACCATGAAATAATACATTATCAGCCAGAATTACGCCGCCCTTTTTCAATCGCGACAAAGCTAATTCGTAATAATTAATATAATTTGTTTTATCCGCATCAATGAAAACCAAATCCCAGGTTTCATTTAATTGCGGTATAATATCTAACGCATTTCCCCGGTGTAAAATTATCTGATGAGATTGTGAAGATTTTGCAAAATAATTTTGTGAAGTTGTTGCGTCTTCCTCTCTTAATTCAATTGTGTGTAAAATGCCATTTGGCTGTAACCCTTTTGAAAGGCACAAAGCGCTGTAACCCGTAAAAGTTCCGATTTCTAAAATAAATTGAGGCCGGATAATTTTGCTCATTATTTCCAGTAGCTTCCCTTGCAAAGGGCCACTCAACATGTTTGAATGGGCGTGGTGATTTAGCGTAAATTCTTCTATCTCTTTTAATATTTCATCTGTGGGTTCAGAAAAAGAAGTAGCATAATCATTTGCTCTTTCGTTTATTAATTCAGACATAAGATAATTTTATTTCTTCTGCTGTTTTCCTTTTGGACATCAACCATAATCCAATAAAAGTAAGAAGCCCGTTTACAATAATCAACTCTTCTGCAAACACATATCCATCGAATAGAACAGTAGAATATTTATCAATAAAAAAACACAGGACAGGAGCCAGAATAACAATGACCGGCGTCGCTTTGTCCATCACCTGCCTTTTTTTGGCAAACAAGGAAAATGCAAATAAACCAATGAGCGGACCATAAGTAAATGTAGCCACTTTAAAAATAGCCGTTACTACCGATGTGTCTGTTACCGCATTAAATAACAAAACAACAAGCAAAATAATGATCGAAAAGGCGACATGAACATAAGTTCTTTTCCGGACCATTTCTCTTTCGTTGGGATTTATTTTTTTATCAAAATTTAAAAAATCTATGCAGAAAGAAGTGGTTAAAGCTGTAAGCCCCGAATCTGTGGTAGCAAAGGTTGCAGCCGTTAAGCCCAGCATAAAAACTACGGCAGGAACTCCTTTAAAATAATTTAATGCGATCTCAGGAAAAAGATAATCGGTTCTTGGCTGATGCGTAACTGCATCCAAAGGAATGGCAATTCCTTCGCGGTTTGCATAAATATAAAGCAACGCGCCAACGCTTAAAAAAAATAAATTGATCAGTACAAAAATGAAAGTGAAACTCAGCATATTTTTTTGTGCTTCTTTTAGATTTTTACAACTGAGATTTTTTTGCATCAGGTCCTGATCCAGTCCAAACATTCCAATAGTCACAAAAATTCCTCCCAAGAATTGTTTGCTAAAATGAAATTTATTGGTAACAAAATTATCAGTAAAAAATATTTTAGAATAACTGCTGTCCTTGATTGCGTCAAATGCCTGAGGAATATTCATATTCAAACTGCGGCAAATAAAATAGATGGAAAGAAAAACAGAAGCGACTAAAAAAACAGTTTGAAGAGTGTCGGTAATAATAATTGTTTTCAATCCGCCTCTAAAAGTGTAACCCCAAATGAGCAATAAACAAATTACAATTGTGAGCCAAAATGGAACACCCATCTCATCAAAAATAAATTTCTGCAAAACGATTACAACTAAATACAACCGGAAAGCGGAACCGATAACTCTTGAAACTAAAAAGATTGCAGCCGCGGTTTTATGACTCACTTTTCCAAGTGTCCTTTCAATTACTTCGTAAATAGAAATAAGGTTCATTTTATAATATAACGGAAGCAAAATTCCGGCTACTAAAAAATAGCCAACTGCGTTTCCCAAAACAAATTGAAAGTAACGAAACTGAGAGCCTGCAATGTTTCCCACTTCACCTGGAACTGAAATAAAAGTAACGCCACTTAATGCCGTGCCAATCATTCCGAAGGCAACAAGATACCATTTTGAGGAACGGTTAGCAATAAAAAAAGTTGAATTGGAAGTTGACTTTCTTGAGGTAAAATAGGAGATCAATATGAGTATTAAAAAATATCCGATAAGGAACGAAAGCAAAACAACAGGAGACATAATTTTTTTTTGGAAAGATTAAAAATGTTTTAGGATTTGTATTTTTTAATTTTGATTTTTTTTCAAGATAAATAAAAATATGTCAATTCAATCTCTAAGCGTTTTTTGCGGATCAAAAAAAGGCAATAACCCATTATTTTGTGAACATGCAAAACAAATAGGTTATAAGCTTGCCGAAAAAAATATCACCTTAATTTATGGCGGTGGAAATAAAGGAATTATGGGCACTGTGGCCAATGCAGTTTTAGAAAAAGGAGGAAAAGTAATTGGAATTATGCCACGCTTTTTAGCGGTACCGGAACATCAGCATCAAGGAGTTACAGAAATGCTCGAAGTGGAAGATATGCACATCAGGAAAAGGATGATGTATGAAAAATGCGATGCAGCATTAGTGCTTCCCGGAGGCTTTGGAACGATGGATGAATTTTTTGAAATGCTTACCTGGAATCAATTGAACATTCACGATAAGAAAATATTTATTTTGAATACATCCGGATTTTACGACGATTTAATTTCGTTTTTAAACAAAATGGAAAGCGGTGGTTTTTTATATTCAAAGATTGTGAATTGCCTGGTGATTATCTCTTCACCGGAGGAATTGATTCTAAATTGAGCACTATTTTTTTGTCACGATTTATGAATTACACAAATGAAATAATTTATCAGTTAACAAAGAAATAATAAGAATTCCTGTTTTATTTTACCACAATTTGCACTGATTATAATTCAAGTTTCTTTACTTTACTTAAAACAAAAAACTAAAAAGAAAATGAAACGAATTGTTTTTATTACCGGCGCCACTTCAGGAATCGGAAAAGCGTGCGCAGAAAAATTTGCTGCAAATGGAGATGATCTTATTATTAATGGAAGAAGAAGCGAAAAGCTTGAAGAGCTTAAAAAGGAACTGGAGAAAAAATATAAAACAGAGGTTTTTTGTGCGCGGTTCGATGTTCAGAAAAAGGAAGATGTGTTTGAAATAATTAATAATTTTTCTGATAAATGGAAATCAATAGATGTCCTGATAAACAGTGCCGGCCTGGCTTTGGGAAAAGATCTTTTTGATGAAGCAAATCTTTCAGATTGGGAAACGATGTTGAATACTAATGTAAACGGACTTATTTATGTAAGTAAAGCCGTGATTCCTTTTATGATAATGAGAAAGAGCGGATACATAATTAATATAGGTTCCACCGCAGGCGATAAAGTTTATGAAAGAGGGAATATTTACTGTGCTTCGAAAACTGCTGTGGAAGCCATTAGCCAGGCAATGCGAATTGATTTATTGCGTCATCATATTAAAATAACGAACATAAAACCCGGTGCTGTAGAAACTGAGTTTTCTTTAGTAAGATTTAAAGGCGATGAAGAAAAAGCAGAAAAAGTTTATGAAGGTTTTGTACCGCTATCTGCCACAGACATTGCAGATTCAATTTTTTATTGCACCTCATTATCACCAAATGTTTGTATAAATGAATTAACCATTACGCCGACCTCACAAGCAGATGGAATTTATATTTATAAAAAAGGAATGGAGTGAATGGAGAAATTTAATTCTAATTATTATCAGTAAACAAAGATTTAATCAGAATTTATATCTTTTAACATCCATCCTGTCGATACCGTCAGACTGAATTTTTAAAAATGATTTGGGATAAAATAATTCCACTCGCAACCGCAGCATTTAGAGATTCTGCATGGCCAATTTTTGGAATGGATATCTGCTGTGAAGTTAATTTTAGAAGATCTTCTTGAACTCCTTTTGATTCATTCCCTATTAAAATTATTCCTTCATTTATTTGTGGAGCTTTAAAAACAGAATCTCCGGATAAAGTAGTAGCATAAAGATTTATTTTTTTATTCTTTTCAATAAAAGAAACCAGGCCGGTATAAAAAATATTTATTCTGGAAAGACTTCCCATCGTCGATTGTACCACTTTTGGATTATAACAATCAACACTATTTTCGCTGCAGATAATGTTTTCTATTCCAAACCAATCTGCTATGCGAATGATCGTTCCCATATTTCCCGGATCTTGCAAATCGTCAAGCATTAGAGAAATTTTATTGGCAAGATTTGGGATCTTCAATGATAATTTTTTATAAAAAACCGCAATGACTTTATTGGGCGATTTTAAACGCGAAATACTTTTTAGCCAATGTTCGTCAGTTTCAAAAATATCTTCAGAGTTTAGGTTTTTTAACAAAGATCCATTTTCTAAAAGCCATTCTTTCTCCGCACAAATAATTTTGCATTTTGTTTTTTCTGACAATAAAAATTCTGAAACAATCTTTGGCCCTTCGGCAATAAAAACCCGTTCTTCATCCCTAACTTTTTTGTGGCTCAAACTTTGAATATATTTGACTATCTTTTTGCTTAACATGGCTCTAAATTATGAAAGGGATTCACTCCGTTAAAATATCTGTACTGTTTATTTGTGAAATATTTTTTGCGATTGTATTTTTATCCGGTTGCATCATTGTTCAAAAATATCAAAAAAACGTTCCTTTTGTTTTTAATAATAATATTAACCTCAAAGCCAAGGACGCGAGCAAAGATGAACAGGTAATTATCAAATCTAAATTAAAGACCCAATTAGATGACAGCGCGAAAGTAAATGTGAAAGACAAATTCTTTATTTTTCATTACATTTCCAATCCACCGGTTTTTGACACCAATGCTGTGGTGCAATCTGCTTTAAACATGCGATCATTACTGATAAATTCGGGTTTTTATAACCCGGACATTACTTATACTTTTGACACAGCAATTCGCAAAAAATATCAAAAAAGAGTAACTATAAATTATGACGTAAACGCGGGCAAAAGGACTATGATTGATACGGTTGCATATATTTTTAATCAACCGGAACTGGAAGCCCTGGCATTGTCAACCAAAAAAAACTCTTTATTACAACCTAACACGCCTGTATCAAAAAGTGGTATTCTGGAGGAAACAAACCGGCTGGTAAATCTTTATAAAGATAATGGCTATTATAAATTCACCGCTGATGAAATAAGAGCAACCGGAGACACCTCCATTGCAGCTCTAACAAGCGTTTCAGAAGACCCGTTTGAACAATTGCGCTTGCTAGCGGAAGCAAATGAAAAGAAAAACAAACCTTCAATCAGGCTTGCTTTTCAATTAAATAATTCACAAGACAGCAGTAATTTGCAAAAATATTACATCAAGAATATTTATGTTTTGCCCGATTATTTTCCTGGCGATAACTATACAGACACAGCGCTTCAGGTTCGCGCTTTCAAAAGTTATACAGTAAAATATCACGAAAAACTTTTTAAATTTTCGTTGTTACAACGAAATCTTTTTATTAAAAAAGACAGTGCTTTCAAACAAAGTGATTATTTTAAAACCATCAATGATCTCTATAAATTGGGAGTTTGGGAAAGTCCGACAATTGATATTATCGAACAAAAAGATACTAATCTGTTAGACCTTGTTGTAAAACTAATTCCACTAAAAAGATATGGTTTTGAAGGAAATATTGAAATGAGTTATTCTGCAAACAATGCCACAAGTAATATCAGCACTTCTGCTTCCGGAAATCTTTTAGGGTTATCTGCAAATTTATCTGTGACAGATAGAAACGTTGCCAAATCAGCAATCCGCATGACTAATGGGATCAAAGCGGGAGTTGAATTTAATACATCGCACAGAAATAGTAGCGGCACGTTCATCAATTCAAATGAACTTAGTTATTCAAATACTTTATTGTTTCCGAAATTTATTTTTCCCCTTGGCATTTATAATAAAAAGAAACTAATAACCGACCAATCTTTTATTAATACCAATATTTCTCTTATCAACAGGATCGATTTTTTTAATCAGCAGGTTTTTAATACAAGCTATGGTTTCAATTGGACCAATAATGAAAAACATTTGTGGAGTTTAAAATTATTTAATTTTGATTATCGTCGTTTATATAATCGTTCAAAAAGTTTTGACAGTACTTTAGAGGAAAATCCTTTTTTGAAATATTCCTTCAATACTGCTCTGGTAATGGGTTCTGGGATAACTTACAGCATGGCAAAAGCCAATCCGCGCAATCCAAAATTAGTTACTAATCTGACTATAAATTTTGAAGAATCAGGATTGCTATGGGATTTATTAAAACAAAAAAATAAGAATTCCCAGGATGGAAACTTTTTCAATAAATATTTAAAAGAATTTATAAAAACGGACATTAAATATATTTTTACGATTAACCACCCAAAATCTGCTATCGCATTTTCAGCTTTTGCAGGAATAGGAATTCCTCTATCAAAAAGTGATACAACGCTGCCGTTTTTTAAACAATATTTCGGTGGCGGTCCAAACAGTATGCGTGGCTGGCCTGTTCGCGGTATCGGTATAGGCGGACAACAATTAGCTCCCTATCAATCATCCGGAATCAGATTTAATGACCGAACAGGGGATATTCAATTGGAAGGGAATGCGGAATATCGTTTTAATGTAGCACCACTTTTTTCAAATGCAGTCCTTTTCCAAATGGCTTTATTTACAGACATTGGCAACATCTGGAATTTTAAAAATACAAGGCCTGATGGTCACCCGGATACAACCCAATTCGATTTCAAAAATCTTTATAAGCAATTGGGGGTTTCATCCGGCGTCGGTTTCAGATTTGATTTCAATTATTTTTTAATCAGGTTTGATGTGGCCTTTAGATTTAAGCGCCCTGATGTTTTAGAAAATGCAGGGTGGCAATTTCCAGATATAAATTTAAAAAATCTCTTCGGATCCTCTTATGATAACCGGCTGTGGCGTTATGAGAACTTCAATGCAACTATCGGAATTGGCTATCCGTTTTAATTTTATTTTGGATAAAAATTTATAAAAATTGGATAAAAAACACTTCTTTATTAGGTTTAATAAGTTCTACTTTTGTGGCATCCGCATTCCTGTACGATACTAACATCTCTGACTATTTTAATTTAATCTAATTCAAGCACTAAGCATTGCTTGATCAATTAGTTTTTATAAAAGCATTGATTCCTGATTGATAAACCAAAAATTAAAGACTGAAAATTTTTCAGTCTTTTTTATTTTTATTCATTCTTATAAACACTTACAGCAGGCAAATAAATAATCACTATTCTTCGTCCAAAATAATATCAAAAAATAATATAGCAATCATGCACACACTATAATATTTTCGATTCATGTTTCTATAATTTTTATTTTTACTAAACTTCAACTTTTTACTTTTCAGAAAGCCTCAGCATTAAAACATCATGCGATTGAACAGACGCTTTCAAAGGCTTTCCCGTATCTCCATAGTTTACCTTTTGCCAAAGATCCCGCAATTTATAATTCACTTTTTTCGCATCTAAATTCCGGTTAAATACAGTATCATTTATTATTTAATCCTTCCATTTAAAACTGATGTTTTTTGTTGTTTCAGATCTGTTTAAAAAACAAATTGCCCAATCATTTCCGCTCAAAGGCTTTACATAAATTTCAACGCTGTCTTTTATTTTATAGACAAAACCTTCTATACCCAGCTTATCCTGATCAACGGCAATGACTTCCTTATTGGTTAGAATACTTCTTACTGCTTCAGACATTTTTCTAATATCGTTTCCTGCAATCAAAGGAGCAGCCAGCATACACCATACTGAAAAATGCGCACGGTCTTCATTTTCACTCATTCCGTTCCCGACCTCAAGCATATCCGGATCATTCCAATGTCCGAGACCTGTATATTTTCTTAATTCTTTCTGCAGGTCGGCAATCGGCATTACTCCTGACTGCTTCCAACTACCATGATCGAGATAGCCATCAAAAACAGCGGATATAATACCGGTGGTACGCCATATCCATCACCGTTATGTCTATCTATTAATTAACAATTTCTCAATTCAAACTTTAAAAAACCTTTGTATTATTTACTTTAAATATTGAAGTAAGATTTTCAATTTGAATTTTAAAATCACCTGCCTCAAGAATCTTTTTGTTTTCATTATTTACAAACGCCAGATCTTGTAAAGGCAAATTGAATGTCACAATTTTTGATTCTCCAGGTTTTAAATCTACTTTCTCAAAACCGCGCAATCTCTTTACATCTGGAGAAATAGAGGCCACCAAATCAGAAACAAATAATTGTGAAACCTCTTTGCCTTCGCGGTTTCCAGTATTTTTTATCGTAACACTCATGATTGCTGTTTCATCAGCGCCAAAAGTCGTTTTATTAATTTTCAAATCGCTGTATGCAAATGTGGTGTAAGACAAACCAAAACCAAATCGCCATTGCGGATTAAAATCTCCACCTTGCGGATTACCTCCTCCTTCGGAAGGTTTGTGAATATAACCAACCAAAGAGTTTGGATAACGCGGATAAGTAATCGGTAATTTTCCACTCGGGTTAATATCACCAGTTAGAATATCTGCCAAAGCATCAGCACCAAAATTGGAAGGCAGATAAATATTGACGATCGCTTTTGAACCGGGAACAATTTCATTGATGATCCTGGGGCGCCCTTCATTCAAAATGGTAATTACCGGTTTTCCTGTTCTGATCATTGCTTGTGCTAAAGCAATTTGATTGGGCGATAAATTCAGGTTATTAATATTTCCCGGTGTTTCTGTGTAACTGTTTTCTCCAATACACAATATGATATAATCCACATCAGCAGCAGCTTTCACGGCAGCTTCAACGTCCAATAGTGAATCTTCATCAAACTTTCCCCACGCTTCATTATAAGATACTCCCTGCACATATTTCACATTGTCTTTTCCAAGTTTGTTGGTAACTGATTCCAAAATCGTGTTGTATTGTTTAGCATAAAAATCAGTTTTTTCTCCCTGCCAGGTATAACTCCAACCGCCATTTAAACAACGCATCGAATTTGCATTTGGACCTGTTACCAAAACTTTTGCAGTCTTTGAAATCGGCAAAATATTTCCTTCATTTTTTAATAAAGTGATAGATTCTGCGGCAGTATTATAAGAAGCTTTTTCAAATTCCTGGCTTGCAAATTTTGGATAATCTTTCAAATAAGTCATGGGCGTTGTGAACAGATTCAACTCTTCTTTCACTCTTAAAATTCTTGTTACCGCATCATCAATTCTACTTATTGGAACTTTTCCTTCTTTCACCAAAGCGATCAGGTCGTCGCAAAACTCTTTATAATTGTAAGGAATCATCGACATGTCAATTCCAGCATTAATAGCAAGCATCGTTGCATCTTTAATACTATTGGTAATGTGATCGCGACGATAAACGTTTTCAATATCCTGCCAATCGGTAACAATAAATCCTGTAAAGCCGAGTTCACCTTTCATGATATCAGTCAAAAGATATTTATTGATATGGGCCGGAATTCCATTAATCAAAGCAGAATTTACCATCACAGTTCTTGCACCCGCTTTCACTGCTGCTGCAAATGGAGGCAAATGATATTCCCGCAAATAATGTTCAGGAATCCAGGAATCTGTGCGGTCATGTCCTGATTTGGGATCGGAATAATCCATAAAATGTTTGATACTTACGGCAAGTTTATCTTTGCTACCCAAAGGATTTTGAACGCCTTTTATAAACTCAACTCCCATGGTTGCATCTAAATAAGGATCTTCGCCATAATCTTCCCAAATGCGTGGCCATTGTGGATTTGTACCTAAATCGAGTACCGGTGAAAAAGTCCATGGAACACTTGCCGCTCTTGATTCATAGGCGGTAATTACTCCTGCATTATAAATCAATTCCCGGTTCCAGGTAGCAGACTGGCCTATCTGTTGAGGGAAAAGCGTAGCGCCCAAAATATAATTGCAACCGTGATTATCATCCAGCCCATACAAAACAGGAATCTTTCTTTTTGTTTGCTTTGCTGCATTCTGAATCTGATCAATCACCACATTCCACTGATCAGCTTTTAAAGGCATTCCCGGAGAATTTAAAATAGAACCAATCTTATAATTTACTACAGCATCTTTTAATTTCGCCTCATCAAAAATAAAATTATCGCCATCGATTTTTCCTAAAGATTCGAGAGAAACCTGCGCCATTTGGCCAACTTTTTCCTCAAGCGTCATTTGTTTTACAAGGACTTTTAATTTCGCTTCATTTTTATTCATCTGCGCAAATAAATTACTGATTGATGTGGTCATTAAAATAATAAAAGTTATTAAAAATGGAACGATTTGTTTTTTCTTATTAAAAGAAAGTGGATGGCTCATGTTTTAAAATAGTTGTTTGATTAAAAAATTTATTGAAATAATTGTTACTAATTATTAATTTGCTTTTTCTGATCCAGGCATTTGGGTGTTACTTATGAAAGCAATCCTTTTGCTGTCAGGTGACCATGATGGCGTATTAATCGTGCCCTGTCCTCCATATAAATATGCAATTACTTTTAACGGACCACCAGAAACAGGCATCATTCGTAAGTAAACATGCTTGTAAAAAGGATGATCATCAGGCTTTACTTCATCTTTCAAAAAAGTAATACAAACAATCCATTTTCCATCCGGAGAAACATGGGCAAACCAATTGTTGTAATCATCATTAGTCAATTGTTCAGGATCGCTTCCATCAGGTTTCATCCGCCACAACTGCATCAGGCCGCTTCTTACTGAGTTGAAATAAATGTATTTTCCATCCGGGCTGTATTCGGGGCCGTCATCGAGGCCGGTAACATTGGTGAGTTGTATTTCTTTTCCTCCCTTCGATGGAATTTTATAAATATCAA
>JBEPVG010000021.1:0-11969 GCA_041691175.1 Chitinophagaceae bacterium | reverse complement strand
AACCTGGTATATGGGTTAAACAGTGTGGTTGCTTTTAAATTAAATAATGATTCAGGAAATGGCGTGGATGGAGTAGGGGTAGTGGTTGATGAATCGCAAGATACGGTTGCGCGTTTTCAATCTGGAAAATTTGGTATGGGAAAGTTTTCATTTTCGCCACAAACAGGAAAACATTATACAGCAGTTGTTACTTTAAATGATAGTTCGATAATCAGAAAAAATTTGCCCGATGCTTATGAAAGTGGTTATGTAATGCATTTGACAGACGAAGGAAATAATTTGAAAATTTCAGTTTCTTCCGCAAATCCCTCTTCACAAAATGTTTATTTAATTGCGCAAACAAATAAGCAAATTGATTTTTCACAAGAAGGTTCTTTACAAAATAACCAGGCAGTTTTTACACTAAATAAAGAAAATCTGAAAGACGGAATTGCCCAAATAACTTTGTTTACCGGAGATGGAAAACCACTTTGTGAAAGACTTTATTTTAAGCGTCCGACAAAAGAAATGTTGATCCATGCGAAAGCTGATAAGCAAACTTTTAATAAACGTGACAAAGTAAATATTGATCTTTCCACTACAGATGAATCTGGAAATTTATTGGCCGGAAACTTATCCGCGTCTGTTTATCGTTTGGATAGTTTGCATGAAGAAAATGGGGGAAATATTTTTACGTATTTATGGTTGACGTCCGACCTGAAAGGCTTTATTGAAAACCCGGAATATTATTTTGAAAATGATAATGCTGAAAGAAATGATGCGCTGCAAAACTTATTGCTAACTCAGGGCTGGCGTACGTTTGACTGGAAAAATATTTCTTCAAATAACAAATCTTCTCTTACTTATATACCTGAAAACCGCGGGCACATTGTCATCGGAAAAGTTACGATTGAAGCCACTGGAAAGCCTGCAGAAAATGTGCTGGTTTATCTTTCCGTACCGGGAAAACGCGTTCAATTATATGGTTGCCTCAGCAATTCTCAAGGCATTGTTCATTATGATTTAAAAGATTTTTACGGTCCAAATCAAATTGTTTTACAAACAAACACCAACGTAGACAGTATTTACCATTTGGAAATATTTAGTCCTTTTTCAGAAGCGTTTTCAAATAATTTATTTCCTGATTTGCATGTTTCGGAAGATAACAGGGATGATCTGCAGGCTGCCAATCTTCACATGGAAATTTCCAATGCTTACCATGAAAATGCACTGCAAAAATTAAAGCCTCTGTTTATTGATACGCTTGCATTTTATAATAAACCATACAAAACATATTTGCTGGATAACTACACGCGTTTCACAACGGTTGAAGAAGTAATGCGTGAATATGTGACGGAAGTAAATGTGATTAAGAGAAAGAAAGAATATCATTTCGAAACGTTTAATGAACAGGGAAATGAATTAAAAGATATGCAACCAACGCAAAAGATATTTGATAAAGATCCACTAATTCTTTTGGATGGTGTTCCGGTGTTTGACGTAAATAAAATAATCGCTTATGATCCGCTAAAAATCCAGAAACTGGAAGTGGTCGCCTCAAAATATCATTGGGGTCCAATCGTTTCTGAAGGTATTGTAAGTTTCACGACTTATAAAGGAGACCTCGTGGGTTATACTTTGAATCCGCATGACGTGATTTTGGATTATGATGGCCTGCAACAACAAAGGATTTTTTATTCGCCGGATTATTCTTCTGATAAAGAATTGCAAAGCCGCCTGCCAGATTTTCGTGATGTTTTATATTGGTCTCCAAATGTAAATACGAATGAAAAAGGAATTGGCCACATTTCTTTTTTTACCGGAGATATTCCCGGTAAATACCTCGTTGTTTTACAGGGAATTTCTCCAATGGGCGATGTTGGAAGCAACAATTTTATTTTGAATGTAGTAAAATAATAAACAGCTTTCATTTTTTTGATTTAAGAATATCGATACCTAAAAATTGCTATTCCCAACTGCATAAATTGATTGAATTCTTTTTATTTCCAATGGATTAATTTCGCACCAATTATGAAATCCGGATTTGTAAATATTTTTGGGAAACCAAACGCGGGTAAAAGCACTTTATTAAATGCATTGATGGGCGAGAAGATGGCGATTGTTTCTCCAAAAGTCCAAACAACGCGGCACAGAATTAAAGGCATTTTAAATGACAAAGATTATCAAATAATTTTTTCTGATACGCCGGGAATCATTGAGCCGAAATACAAGTTGCATGAAAAAATGATGCAGGCCGTAAAGAGCAGCCTGGAGGATGCAGACGTAGCCTTGTTGATGGTTGATATAAAAGATGATCTTAAAGAAGCGGATGAAATCTTTTCTTCACTTTCATTGAAAGCCCCTGCAATAGTGGTTTTGAACAAAACAGATTTGGTCAATACAGAGACCATTGAAAAAGCAGTTGCATTTTTTTCTGATAAAAAATATTGCAAAAAAGTCGTAGAAATTTCAGCATTAAAAAATAAAGGCGTTAAAGAATTGCTGGATGTGATTATTGTTATGCTTCCTGAAGGCGAGCCATTTTATAATGACGATAATTTGAGCGATCTTCCCATGAAATTTTTTGTAAGTGAATTAATTCGTGAGAAGATATTTTATTTATACCAGGATGAGATTCCTTATCATTCAACGGTGCTTGTGCAGGAATTTAAAGAAAAAACTACGCTCACAAAAATCACGGCTGATATTATTTTGCAAAGAGAAACACAGAAAGGAATTGTGTTGGGCGAAGGAGGAAAAATGATCAAGCAATTGGGAACGCTGGCGCGAAAAGATATTGAAGAATTTATCGGAAGAAAAGTCTTCCTGGAATTGTTTGTAAAAGTACGTCCAAAGTGGCGTGACAATGAAATTCATCTGAGAGAGTATGGATATTAATTGGAAGTTGAAGATTTAAAATTTTTATCAAAAATATTTACAATGAATTCTTTTGGAAGAAATTTTCGGGTACAGATTTTAGGTCAATCGCATGGGGAATATGTAGGGATTGTTATTGATGGATGCCCGCCGGGGATTGGAATTACGCCTGACGATTTTAAGCTCGATATTGACAGAAGAAAACCAGGCGCAAAAGGAACTACGCCGCGCAAAGAAGATGATATTCCTGAAATAATCAGTGGCGTTTTTAATGATAAAAGTACCGGCGCTCCGATCACTATTTTATTTAAAAACAGCAACACAAGAAGTGGCGATTATGAAAAACAAAAAGCCGTTCCGCGCCCCGGGCACGCAGATTTTGTAGCTCACAAAAAGTTCAAAGGCTTTGAAGATTTTCGTGGTGGCGGACATTTCAGTGGAAGACTTACCGTTGCTTTGGTTGCTGCAGGCGTGGTCGCCAAAAGCGTAATAGCTTCTTTTACTACTGATAAAAAAATTGAAATTCATTCAACAATTCTCGAAATTGGCGGAGAAAAAAATTTAGAGAAAGGACTGCAAAAAGCTGTTGATGCAAAAGATTCTATCGGTGGAATTGTAGAATGCAAAGTTTCTAATTTACCGATCGGTCTTGGCGAACCATTTTTTGATTCTGTAGAATCATTAATAAGCCATGCAGTATTTTCAATTCCGGCAGTAAAAGGAATTGAATTTGGTGCTGGATTTTCTGCAGCAAAAATGTTTGGTAGCGAACACAACGATTCACTTATAAGCGCAGACGGAACCACGGAAACAAACCATGCCGGAGGAATACTTGGCGGCATCACTAACGGAAATGAATTGGTATTTCGCATTATTGTAAAGCCAACTTCTTCTACGCCAAAAGTGCAGGAAACATTGAATACAGAAACGGGAAATATAGAACCATTTTCTGTGAAAGGAAGACATGATCTTTGTATTGCACTAAGGGTTCCGGTTGTGCTGGAAGCAGTAACAGCAATCGTTTTAGCGGATTTGATGGGTTGAAAAAGGCATCTCAGGAACTGTGGCTTAACGATTATAGAATGACTTCATTTGTTTAAAGATTTTCGAATGCTGTTTCCCCACAGTAAACGAAGAAATATCGAGGATTTGTATTTTTAAATTCTGGGAATATAAACATCTTCGATAAGGAAAAATTCCACCGGTTTATTTTTCAAAATTGTTATGGAAAGCACATCAAATTGGATTAATTTCCATTGAGGATTCAAGAAAAGATATTCTTCCGAAGCGTTGATTAGATTTTCTATTTTCTTTTTAGATACATCATTTTCAGGATAGCCAAATTTCTGCGTTCTTCTTGTTTTTACTTCTATAAAATGTAACCTGTTTTTTAATGAAGCAATCACATCTACTTCCCAATGACTATATCGCCAGTTTTGATGAAGCATTGAAAAACCTTTTTCAATGAGAAATCCCTTGGCCATTTTTTCTCCAAGCAAACCTGTATTGTTGTGATGTGCCATGGCAAGAGTCAAAGTGAAAGATCAGTTGCGATATAGTAAACAAAGAAATAAGTGGAATTTGTGTTTATTTAATTCAATATTTCCTACGTACCTATAATGCTTATTTGGTTACAGCAATAAGGCTGGTTGTTTTTCTTGTCATCAGATAATAGCTTCCAAATAAAATCCCCGAGAAAACAAAAGTAGATGCTACACTCCATGGATAAAATGGCATTCCGTCAGCAAAACACATCATTAAACCATTGAAAGTTTTTGGCCTTGCCAATCCGGCGAGGGGAGAAGAACTGACCCAAACCAAAAAGTTAGAAACTAAAAAATAAGCCGTCGGCGCTGAGATACAAGCCAAAGCAATTTTTTTAATATTAAAGTTTTTAATGAAAAAACCGAACACAGTAAGTCCGCCAAACAAAATGTAATTCAATGCTTGCCCATCATAAAAGCCGGGAATATTTCCAACGCCATTCATGTATAATAATTGATACAATCCGTCCGAAACAAACATCGCCAAAAGAGGAAACAGAAAGGCGATTTTTTTATCTTTTATAACAGCACCACCAAAAATAGCCATCGCAATCATCGGCGCAAAACCATACGGGCGGTTAGGCATGATCCTATATAAAGAGGCAATTACAATTAATAAAATAAAACTGCCGGCAAGTTGTTTCGTATTTTTCATATTGAAGTATTTTAGCAAAAATAAGAAAATAAATTTTTGGAAGAGGCTCAAATTGTTCTGCAAATTTTCTTGTTTCCTTCTGCGTAAATAAACAATGAAATAATAACTTTAGGTTTTTTAAATATGTAAATCTTAACTGGCAAAACAAACATTTAAGATACTAAAGCTCCTTTAACTGGCGGATAAAATCATTTGTATCATAACCCGCCATTCCCTGGTGTTTTAAAACAATTTTACCTTCCCTGTCAAGAACAATTGTTGTTGGTAAACTACCGCTAAAAACTTCGGGTGGTACAATTCCTGTAGCATAATTAAGAGGAATAGTGAAATTATTTTTTTTGAGATATTGGATTGCTTTATTTCTGTCTTCATCTTCATTCATGAATAAGAAAACGAAGTTGTCATCAGCTTTCAATTTCTGGTATAAATTTTCTAAAGATGGCATTTCTGCACGGCAGGGCGGACACCAGGATGCCCAGAAATTAATAAATACAACTTTTCCTCTTAAATCCGCGGTGGCAGTAGTTTTCCCATTTGAATCAATAAATGAAAAAGTAGTTGCTTGAGATATATTGTTTGAATCTTTTTTTATTTCTGCTTTTAGCAAACCAGTTGAAACCACTTGTTGTAATAACCAGGATTTTGCGTCAGGACTGAAGATGAGTACGATTATAAGTGAATAAAACAAGATGCTGAGCCATCTTTTTTTCAGCTCCGTTTTTAGATTCATAACTGATTGTTTTTTATTTCTCTACGCGGTTTTCATATCCTTCATCCACCAATAAATTTCTTCCATCAGCTGCTTTCGTTGCAAGGACATCGCAATGGTTGTTCAAAACGTTTACCGCATGTCCTTTTACCCAGTTAAAACGGATTTTATGTTTCTGACAAAGTTCATGATATTTCAACCAAAGGTCTTTGTTTTTTATACCTCCTTTGAAATCAGTTCGTAACCATTTCTTCAACCAGCCTTCCATCACTGCTTTCACCACATAGCTACTATCTGAATGAATTATTATATCCAGATCGTTTTTTTTCAACGCTTCCAATGCCGCAATTACCGCCATCAATTCCATGCGGTTATTTGTTGTAAGACGATAGCCCTGCGAGATTTCTTTGGTGATGTTTTCCCAAATTAAAATAGCCCCATAGCCGCCGGGGCCGGGGTTTCCACGAGAAGAACCATCTGTATAAATTTCGATTGAATTTTGTTTCACAGGAAAAAAAGGTGAGAAATTATTAAATTAAAATAAATGAATTTTATTCACTAATTATGCAATTTAGAGAACACTATCAAACCTGGAAAACGCCGGTTTTAAAATCTTCTATTTTTGGATTATGATTGGCTGCTGATAAATTTTCAGAAATGATATTCCGGGTTTTCTTCGGGTCAATAATTGCGTCTACCCATAACCGTGATGCTGCATAAACGGCTGTCGTTTGCCTGGCATATTTATCCGTCATTTCCTTTAAATGATTTTGTTCATCTTCAGGAGTTATTTCTTTCCCTTTTGCTTTTAAAGAAGCTACTTCAATTTGCAATAAAGTTTTTGCTGCCTGCTCGCCACCCATCACAGCAATTTTAGCTGAAGGCCATGCATAAATAAATCGTGGGTCATAAGCTTTACCGCACATAGCGTAATTACCTGCACCATAAGAATTGCCAAGGATGAAGGTGATTTTTGGAACAACAGAATTGGCAACTGCATTTACCATTTTAGCTCCGTCTTTTATAATGCCTGAATGCTCACTTCTGGTGCCAACCATGAATCCTGTAATGTCCTGTAAAAATATTAGCGGAATTTTTTTCTGATTACAATTCATAATAAATCTCGCTCCTTTGTCTGCGCTGTCATTATAAATAACGCCACCGATTTGCAACTCGCCTTTTTTATTTTTAATGTTCAGTCTTTGATTGGCAACAATGCCGACGGCCCATCCATCTACCCGTGCATAACCACAAATAAGGGTTTTGCCATAATCCTTTTTAAATTCAACAAAAGAAGATGCATCCACAATTGTTTCAATTATTTCATGCATATCATAAGGCTTTACATTGCCTTCAGGAAAAATTTTATAAATTTCTTGTGCATCTTTTTTAGGTGTAACAGCAGCAATTCTGTTGAATCCGGCTTTGGGGGTTTCACCGATTGTGGAAATAATATTTCTCACACAATCAAGACATTCTTCTTCTGTTTTAAATTTATAATCGGCAATGCCGCTAATTTCTGTATGGGTTGCTGCGCCGCCAAGCGTTTCGTTATCCGTGGTTTCTCCAATGGCTGCCTTTACCAAATAAGGCCCAGCTAAAAAAATAGAACCATGTCCTTCAACCATGATCGTTTCATCACTCATGATCGGAAGATAGGCACCGCCAGCAACACATGGCCCCATCACAGCCGCAATTTGGGTAATTCCCATTGCACTCATTTTTGCATTATTCCGAAAAATTCTTCCAAAGTGTTCTTTATCAGGAAAAATTTCATCCTGCATGGGTAGAAAAACTCCCGCACTGTCAACCAAATAAATTACCGGCAAATTATTTTCCATCGCAATTTCCTGCATGCGTAAATTCTTTTTCCCTGTGATCGGAAACCATGCCCCTGCTTTTACTGTTTGATCGTTTGCAATTACAACACATTGTTTTCCGCCAACATAGCCAACACCCGCCACCGCTCCGCCAGCAGGACATCCGCCATATTCTTCATACATTCCATATCCTGCAAAGGCGCCGATCTCTATAAAGGCTTTTTCTTTGTCTAAAAGATATTTTAACCGTTCGCGTGCGGTCAGTTTATTTCTTTCTTTCTGCTTTTGAATGGCTTTTTTGCCGCCGCCTTCTTCAATTTTTTCCAGCAATGTTTGAATATTACTCCAACTCATTTTATTCGCGTCTTCATTTTTGTTCATCTCTATATTCATAATATTATATTAATCCAAAACTAAAACTTTAATTTTTATTTAAATTGGAACTTGATTTGCTTGTGAATAAGGATTAACGATCTGTTATATGAAAAGATGGTCTAAATTATTTTTGTTTGTTGTTATGGCGATTTTACTTCTTGGTGTTATTGCTTTCTTTACCTGGCAATATTATAAATACAGAATCGTTAAAAACACTTTAAAAACAACAGTTTCAGAGCAAACCGATAGTTTGTATTCAATTAAATATGATTCACTTTTTTTTGATGAAGTATCAGGAAATGCTTCTATTAAAAATATTCATATTGTTCCCGATACAAACAGGTTAAAAAAGATGTCTGTGGAAAGTATGCCCGACTTCTTATTGGATGTGACTATTAAATCGTTAGTATTAACTGGGGTGAAAACTGCAAAAGCATTGCAGGGAAATAAAATTGAAGGTGATTCGGTTATCATTGATGATCCGAAAATAATACTTTATTCTATAAAACCTTTGCAGAAAGCGACGAAAATTCAAAATGAAGCGGACATTGTTTACAGAGAAATATTGGGCAAACTGGATCTGATAAAAGTAGGGTTTGTTTTTGTAAATAATGTGAATATAAAAGGAATTGATTTTTTTTCAAAAGATAAAAATTTTGATTTCAACAATGGAAAATTACTCCTGGAGGATGTATTGATAGATAGCTCCCATAATCTTGATACCAACCGGATTTTGTTTTGCAAACAAGCCGCTTTTACGGTTGATTCCTTTATATCCTATGATCATAACCGTAGGGAACTGGCGGTGAAAAAAATTCATTTTTTGGGCAAACAAAAACAACTTTTATTCGATCAAATATCCCTAAACAGATTTCAAAATGATCATTCAGCTGGAATACGGCTTTTGGATGCGCAAAAATTAACACTCAATGGAGTCAATACAAATGAAGTTGTAAAAAATAAAAATATTGTCATTGATACAATTCTTTGTAATGATATAGTTGTATATGAATTGCCAGTTGAAAATTTGAAAACTACCACAGTCAAACCTATGAAGAACAATGACAGCACAGGTTTCATGAATGTTTACGGAGTGTATATGAAGAATCTTCACTTTCCTAAAGTCACTTTTGTTCCATTTGCAAAAAGCAATTATTCTTTGGGAAATATTGCTATAAAGGTAAATGAAGTAAGAGCCGATCAGGTGAGGAAACTTGAATTACATCCAATGAATTTTACTAAAGAAGTTGAAGTGACTCTTGATCGTTTTTCACTTGAATCAAAAGACGGACATTATAATTATTCCTTTAAAAATATCTGGATTAATTCATTGGAAAAAGAATTAAAAATCAGTTCATTCAATGTTGTGCCGTTTGCCTCAGAAAAACAATTTACCAATAAATTTCATTTTCAAACAGACAGGTATGATTTAAAAGTATCCGGCATTCTACTGAAAAATATTGACATGAATAGTTTGTTGGATAAGAAATTGGAGGCCTCTGAAATTATAATTAATAACCTGAATGCAAAAATTTATCGCGATTTACATAAGCCTCTTGAGAAAAAAAGTAATGTTGGAAACTATCCTTCGCAATTATTACAAAAATTTACACAGCCAATAAATATTTCAAAAGCGACGGTGAATAATGCATTCATCGAATACAAAGAAAATGAAATAACCAGTGATAGTATCGGTGTTATATTTTTCTCAAATTCAAATTTCAATATTTCAAACATTACCAACATTCCATCTGCTATTAAAAAAAATAACGAATTGAATATTTCTTATGATACAAAACTCCTGGGCTCAATTTCATTAAATGGGAATTTCAAATTTATTTTAAATAGCAATAAGGGAGACTTTTTTGCAAACGGCCACACGGCAGGTTTTGACCTTAAAAATCTGAATAAAGTATCCATCCCGATGGCGTTGATAAAAATTAATACAGGGAAGATTAATTCCATTGATTTTAACTTCACAGGGAGTAATACCAACGCAAAAGGAAAGTTTATTATGAAATATGAAAACTTAAAGGTGGACATATTGAAACGTGATAAAAATACAAATGTGGTAAAGAAAAGAGGATTGGCAAGTCTTGCCGCGAACCTTGTTGTTGAGAATAAAAATCCAGGATCCTCCGGCTTACGTGTCATAAATCCTGAATATGAGCGTAATATTTATAAATCCTTTTTCAATCTAATTTGGAAAACAGTATTTGCAGGGATGAAGGAAACGGTTGGAATTCCATAATTAAGCAAAAACTATCGGCTTTAAATAATTCAATCACTTAAAAAATTCAATAATTACTTTTACAGACTTTTTAAGTAAAACGAATAAATGACACCGCTGCAATTTTATCAACAAAGATTAGAAGAATTAAAGATTGAAGTAAAAAAATTACAACAAAGAAAATCTGCATTTGCGTGGCTGCGGCTCGGTGCTATCTTCGCCATTATTATTGGATTTTATATCATGTGGTCAATGGGAATTATTTATGTAATTGTTGCCTCTGTATTATTGCTCTTTATATTTACACGATTAATTTACGCCGATTTAAAAAATCAATCTGAATTAGAACACGCCAATTTTCTGATTCGTATTAATGAAGATGAACTAAAATGCCTTGCGGGAAATTATTACGATTTTGATTCCGGCTGGGAACATATTCCGAAAGAACATTCTTATGCGAATGACCTGGATATTTTCGGCAGAGCGTCCTTATTTCAATATATTAACCGCACTACTTCCGAACCGGGAAGCGAACGATTAGCTGAATATTTAAAATCACCGGCGTCGATTCCTGTCATATCAGAAAGGCAAACAGCAATAGGGGAATTGTCTTCTAAAGTACCATGGATACAGGATTTACAGGCGAATAGTAAAAAAGATAAAATTACTTTTTCCGGTAAAAATAAACTCGAAACTTGGATAAAAGAACCGTTGCTTTTTTCAAATTTTAAACCCTGGAAATGGTTAAGATATTTGTTGCCAATAATTATTTTGAGCATCGTGACTTTATTTATTTTTGATGTGGTTGGGTACACCATATTTTATTTGGGACTTTTAATTTTTGCGGCCATCGCTTACCAGATAAACAAATATGTTGCGCCGCTTCATGAGCAATTATCAAAAGTGGCTGATGAATTAAATACTTTGTCATCAAACATTTTATCAATTGAGAAAGAAAAATTTGAAAGCCCTTTGCTAAAAAGATTGCAATCTGTTTTCCTTGAAGAAAATAAAAAAGCTTCTGATAGTATTTTAAGGATAAAAAAGATTCTGGACAAGCTTGATCTGCGATACAACCTCGTTTTATCGCTGCCATTAAATTTACTACTATTATGGAACTTGCAACAAGTTCTTGATCTTGAAAAATGGAAAGATAATGAGCAGGAAAATTTTAATTCATGGTTTGATACTTTGGCAGATTTTGAGGCTTTGAATAGTTTTGCGGTTCTGTTTTTTAACCAGCCTGAATGGATATTTCCCACAATTATTCCCGAATATTTTTCAATTGAAGGAAAAAAAATCGGTCATCCTTTGATACCGGTAGAAAAAAGAGTAGATAATTTTATTAACATTGCTTCGAATACAGAGCTGATGCTGGTAACGGGTTCTAACATGGCCGGCAAAAGTACTTACCTGCGAAGCATTGGTGTAAATGTGGTTTTAGCAATGGCGGGCGCGCCGGTTTGTGCAAGATTATTTTCTGTTTCACATGTGCAGGTTATCAGCAGTATGCGAATTACAGATAATCTTGAAGAAAGCACTTCTACCTTTTATGCAGAATTGAAAAAATTAAAAACAATTATCGAAAAAGTAAACAACGGAGAAAAGGTTTTTATCCTGCTCGATGAAATTTTAAGAGGCACTAATTCTTTAGATCGACACACAGGTTCCAAAGCTTTAATAAAACAACTGATAAAAAAGAATGCCGCGGCAATCATTGCAACACACGATCTTGAGCTGGCAAATTTGAAAGAAGACTTTTCTAAAAACATTCTTAATT
>JBEPVG010000020.1:0-12081 GCA_041691175.1 Chitinophagaceae bacterium | reverse complement strand
TACAAAATATAGAATTCATAAAAAATAAGGTTGCACAAATGGTAAATGAAGGTGCGGATATTCTCGATCTCGGCGCGCAAAGTACCCGACCCGGAAGCGCACGAATCTCAGCAGAAGACGAATTGAAAAAATTATTGCCAGCAATTGAAATGATCAAGAACCATTTTTCCGAAATAATTATTTCGATTGATACCTATCATTCAAAAGTTGCAGAAGAATGTGTACTATCAGGCGCATCGATTATCAATGACATCAGCGGTGGGGAAATGGATAAAAATATGATCGCAACAGTTGGAAAACTAAATGTGCCGTACATCTGCATGCACATGAAAGGCGTTCCTGAAACTATGCAGCAAGAAACGAAGTATGAAAATATAATTCTAGAAATTCTCGATTTCTTTATTCAAAAAATTGAAGAATGTAAACAAGCCGGAATTAAGGATGTAATCATTGATCCCGGTTTTGGATTTGGAAAAAATATTTCACAGAATTTGCATTTACTAAAACATCTTGAAGTATTTAAAATGCTTACAAATCCAATAATGACAGGTGTTTCAAGAAAATCAACTATTTATAAAACTTTAAAAATTACTGCAGAAGATTCTTTAAACGGAACAACAGTTTTAAATACAATTGCCTTATTAAATGGCGCTTCTATACTTCGCGTTCACGATGTGAAAGAAGCACGCGAAGTAATTTCCTTATTACAGGCTTACGGTCATGCATAAACGCTTTTTTTGAAAATAAGAATTACATTTATTTGTTTGTTCACTGTAATAAATCTGGTATTTTCTGTTATTACATTAGTGTAATTGTGGCTCCTAAAAAAACACCGGATATTTTACTATCCGGTGTTCATCAAAAACAATTGTTCAATCGAATTATTTTCCTGCTGGAGGAGCAGAAGGATTTTGCTGCTGCTGCTGCATTTGTTTTTGCATTTGTTCCATCATCTGGCGTTGCTGTTGTTGTTGCTGTTGTTCTTTTTCCAGTTCTTTTTCATAAGCTTCCTGGTCAACGACGTCCGTAACTTTTATATCAAAAACAAGGTTTTCATTAGGGCCTATTTTTGGCGCACGACCAGATTTACCGTAAGCTAAATGAGAAGGGACAATAATTTTTCCTTTGCTTCCCTTTTGCATCAGTTTCAAACCATCTATCCAACCCGGCATAACGCGCCATCCACTTATATCAACATACAATGGTTCAGAATGTCCAAATTTCGGATTAGTATTAGAATCAAAAGTGCTGTCATTAAAAGTGCGACCGCTATAGTATACAACGGCTACATCATTTTCTCCAATCATTGGTCCTGTACCAGCGCTATCAATTACTACATAGGTTCCCCATTTGGTTTTATTTCCTTTTAAATTATTTTTAGTCATATAATCCTGGATAATTTTATCGTCGGCTTTTACCAAAGAATCACTAGAGGAAATTTCTTTTTCAATCTGTTCAACTGCCTTTTTATTGTTGATTATTTTTGCGGCAGCTATATATGGTTTTGCTGCGCTATCTGCGGCTCCTTTGGAAGGAAATAATTTTGCGAACTTAAAGGTCTGATAAATGTATTCTCCCTTTTGCATGAAAGGCTGTCCCTGACCTAATTTTATGATAGAATCCGTAGATTGCCTGATTACCAAACTGTCTCCTTCGCGTACGTCTTTGAAATAAGGCGGAAGTTGAACTGTATCAAAAGGAACAAAGCGAGGCTGGCTGCTTTCTAAGCTGCTGAAAAGCACACTGTCTTTATATTTTACCAAAATATTCACCTGCATCCATTCTCCCGCAACAGCTTTTTTGCCATTGTCGTTCCGGATAATTTTATATTCGGTTCCGTCTTTATCTTTTTTAAATTGTTGCGTATTACACCCTGACGCCACGATAATAAATGCAGCGGCTGCAAGGCAAAGGAATTTGTTCATGTTTGATTTTTTATAAATGGTTAATTGTTTAATTGTTCCTTATTTTCTGTGATTGCCTTTTTAAATTTGGCAATTACTTCATCCAATGATTCTGTATTTTTTCCACCAGCCGCATTGAAATGTCCACCACCATTGAAATATTTTCTTGCAAAAGTATTTACATCAAAACCACCTTTACTTCTGAAAGAACTTTTTCTTTCATCTCCCCTGTCAATAATTACCGCCGCAAGCCTGATTCCTTTTATGCTCAATGGAAAATTTACCAGTCCTTCTGTATCGCCGGTTTTTACGTTAAATTTTATGAGATCTTTTTGCGGAATCGCGATTAATGCGGTATTGTATTCATAAAATATTTCCATCCGGTTTAGCAAAGTATTGCCGAAAAAACGAAATCTTCCTTCCATGAAATTATCAAATAAATTTTCATGAATCTGGCTATGATTGAATCCCGTTTCTTTTAATTTAGCCACCATTTTGTGAACATCTGCTGAAGTAGAATTGAAGCGAAACGAGCCAGTGTCGGTCATTACACCGGCATACAAACATTCAGAAACAACAATATTTATTTTTTCAGCATGGCCACTATTGATGATAAAATCAAAAACCATTTCAGCAGTAGAACTCTTTTGAGTATTACTTATCCCATAATCAAATGCCTCTGTTTGAGGTTGTTGATGATGATCAATTAAAATTTTAGTGCAGGATAAATTATTGATAACAGGCTCCATATTTCTTGCCCGGCTCAACACATTAAAATCGAGGCAAAAAAGCCATTCTGCTTCTTTCAATGCATTCAAAGCTTTCTCATTCTGCATTTCAAAATCCAATACCTTTTTTGCACCGGGCATCCAACTTAAAAAACCCGCCCAATTCGTTGGAGAAATAACCGTAACCGTATGTCCAAACTGAATCAAAAAATTATACAACCCCAATCCTGAACCCATCGCATCTGCATCAGGCTTTTGGTGAAAAGTGATGACAATGTCTTTTGGTTCTTCCAGTAAAGGAAATATTTCGTTGATAGGTTTCATAAAAGGTTGCAAAAGTAAATTTAATTAGTCAATTCACAAATTAGTAGATTCTGAATTTGATACCTTTAAATTTCCGCTTTGAATTCATTCTTCTTTGAAGATAGTTTCAACAGATTTCCTTCTAAATTCATTTATTTTTGTCCGCAAATGAATTTTTACAAAAGACGAATTAAACAAAATGCAACTTCAACCACTTACTGCTATTTCCCCGATTGATGGACGTTATAGAAATCAACTTCAACATTTAGATCAATATTTTTCTGAATTCGCTTTGATAAAATACAGGGTAAAAGTGGAAGTGACTTACTTTCTTTTTTTATCTCAAAACAAAATCTTTAAGATTCCAGCTTCGCTAAAAAAAGACCTGCTAAATATTGAAAAAAAATTTTCAATTGAAGATGCAGAAAAAATTAAAGGCACAGAAAAAATTACCAATCACGATGTAAAGGCGGTTGAATATTTTTTAAAAGAAAAATTGACATTAGCCGGTTGTGAAAATTTGCAGGAGTGGATTCACTTTGGATTAACTTCCCAGGATATTAATAATACGGCCCTTCCATTGATGTGGAAAGATGCCATAGAGCACGAATATTTGCCAGCGATTATTAATTTACAACACAAGCTTCACGATCTTGCGCTTCAATGGAAAGAAATTCCAATGCTGGCCAGAACACACGGCCAGCCGGCGTCTCCGACAATACTTGGAAAAGAGATAATGGTTTTTGTAGAAAGAATAGAAAACCAGATTCAACAATTTAGTTATATTCCATTTACCGGAAAATTTGGCGGCGCCACCGGAAATTTAAATGCTCATTATGTTGCATATCCAAAAATAAACTGGATTAATTTTGCTAATAAATTCCTTGAAGAAAAATTAGGTATTCAACGCCAGCAATACACAACCCAAATCGAACATTATGATTTATTAGCCGCGCATTTTGATGCCATAAAAAGGATCAATACAATTTTAATTGATCTTTGCCGGGATGTGTGGACTTATGTGAGCATGGATTATTTTAAACAGAAAACAAAAGCCGGCGAAATAGGCAGCAGCGCGATGCCTCATAAAGTAAATCCGATTGATTTTGAAAATGCAGAAGGAAATTTGGGAATAGCAAACGCACTACTGGAGCATCTTTCATCCAAACTTCCTGTATCCCGGTTGCAAAGAGATCTTACAGACTCTACGGCAATTAGAAATATCGGAATGCCAATTGCTCACACAATTCTTTCCATTTTTTCGCTTGAAAAAGGAATCAGTAAATTGATTTTGAACGAACAAAAATTACACGCTGATCTGGATAATAACTGGGCTGTAATTGCCGAAGCAATCCAGACTATTTTACGAAGAGAAAATTATCCAAAACCTTATGAAGCATTAAAAGAATTGACCAGGGGAAAAGAATCAATTGATAAAAAAGCAATTCATAATTTTATTGATTCTTTAAAAATTTCTGCCGCTTTGAAAAAAGAGTTGAAACAGGTAACGCCATTTAATTATACCGGAAAAATTCAATTGGTATAAAGATTTTTATTATGCCGGATAAACAAAAAATTCCTTTCAAATCATCTAAAATTGATCTGAAAGGAATTTGATAATTTTTTTCTTATTCTATTAATGGGTTCTCCTCAAACCCTTATCAATCGTGGATTTCATTTGTTTGCTAATCCGGTAATCTACCATTCCGTTAAAGCGCAATGGATAAATCGTTGAAGGTATTGATACACGTAATGAGTTGTTTTCCGCCATTCTCTGTGCTACAGATTTACGTCCATAGCTACCTGTAGAAATATAATTGAGAATTTGAGAAAGATTATCATCATTTGAAGCACCCCAAGGCACGTCAACAAAATCAACGGCTTTGGAATCTGGGATCAAGCCATCAAAATATTGGCCTTTGTCCTGGGAATTTCTCGTTTCAAAATTAATAGCATAAAGATCAGCAAGATCCTTTTTGACACCATTTGGAAAATCTGTAATATGGAATGTAAAAAATCCCACAGGTTTACCATAAGTAGTGTCACCGACCAATTTCACGTCCATATAAGGTCTCAGGTTATTGATAGTTAATTCACTTGCAGATGCTGTGTTTGATGTTCCTATAAAAAATACGTGTTCAAGATTTAAGTTTCCGCTGCCTCCATCGAATAATACTTTCTGTGGAAGAAAATCCGGCTGCTGCACTAACTGGGCGGTTAATTTATCATTGTATAAATAATGATACATTTCTTTTCCCTGAGCTGATGACGGAGCAATCAGGTTATCCAAATATTCCGCTGTTCCTACAGAACCGCCGCCATTATACCTGAGGTCAACAATAAGAGAAGTAATACCGGCAGATTTGAATTTATTGAATACGCGATCTATTTCCTGTTTCGTGAGGGTTGGCCCACTTTGATTTTCAACAGCCGCAAAAGAATTAAAAACAAAGTAGCCCACTTTTTTTGCCCCAACTGAAAAAATAGAATCAAACAGGATCGGATTAATATTATAAACTGCTTTAGTTAAAGTGTAAGTTTGAGTGGATCCATCTGGTTTTTTGAACGTAAATGAAGCTGGCTGCGGATCATGATAAACTTCATTGATCACATTATTCACGTTTGCTCCATTTCTACCATCGTAGGCAACACTGCCTCCATTGATCCCTGTAATTTGCCAGCCACGGGTAATGCCTGCCTGCCCCGCTGGAGAATTTTTGTCACTGAATAAAACATACAGAGATGTGCCCGAAGCAGTACCGTCTCCAGCATAAGTTACCTGCATTCCCAGATCGCCGGAAGCAACACCTTGCTGTATTTCACCCTGCACTTCACCATGATCTAAAAAGCTGTATTTATCAAAAGGCTTTCCGGAAGTTGGATTGATTGCATATAATTTCATACGGGAAAGAAGGACGTCGGCTGAATCGTAATTGCTGCTGAGAGGATCTAATTTTGGAACCTGCTTATACCAATAATAAGTTGGCAGATCAAAAGTAGTATCTCTGCCACCATCTACAAAGCTAACCTGCATGATATGATACATCAAATATTTTAATGAATCAGCATCTGATAATGCAGTGGTGGTATTGTTCGTATTATCAACCGGCGCAGGGTTGGAATGATCCTTCTTGCAGGAAGAAATTGATCCGCCAACAATGACGATAAAAAGGTAAAGAAATAGGTGTTTCCACATTGATGTTTTCATATAGATTATTTAAACGTACAAAGTAATGAATTAATAAAACAATTGTTCCAAATTTTGCAATATATTATAACTTTTAAAAAAAGCCATTTAACTAAAAACGAAAAAAAAAACTAAATGGTTGCAAAAGTTTTTATAAAAGACCACAAAATTAATTTAACGCAGTAAACGAAGAAATAGTTCATTTTCCTATTCTTAATTTAGGGCAACAAAAAAAGTATTTAATTGTCCATCAAATAAAAATGAAATGAATAATATGGAACAATCCCAGTCTTACTGTAATTTTATCGTTCTCTGAATCTATTTTATGAAATTATTTTGTTTTATTGGATTATTTCTTTTTTTCTGTCTTGGTGCACAAGCACAGAATGATACTACTCATCTAACCGGCCTACATCCGGAGGTTCCGATCTTTTCAACAAATGACACGGTGACAAGAAATGATTATTTGCTAAGCATTGAAAAAATATTTCAAACACTTAATAAATCTTCTGTTTTATCCCAACCAGTCCCAATTATTTTAAGCATTGCTGATAATTTAAATGATGATGATTCTGCGATTGCGATTATTAAAGAAAGAGTCAACTCGAATGATAAATCTCTGAGTATCCGAAATCTTCAAATGCTGTCAATTATTTTGAAACAAATCAATTACGATTCAAAATCCTATGCACGACAACTCAATCAATATGACAGCATTTTTAATAACATTAAAACAGAAATTGTTGGCTTAAGAAAAGATACGTTGATCCGGCAGATCTTGAAAGATTCCTTTTTGCGTGCCTCGTTCAAAACTCAACTATTGCAACTTCGCATTAAATGGAAAAAGAGTGACAGCCTTTTAAAACATGTAAATTTACTTATTGACAACACTCAGGCACGCACTTCGGATAATCTAATTACTACAAACGAACTTCAGTTGCAGACGCAAAGTCTGATGAAATCAACCGGTTCGAGGATTTTTAGTAAAGAAAGTGATTATTTATGGCAATTTAAAAATGCAAAAAAAGGCCAGTCACTTGCAGGAGAATTTAAAAAGTCAATCCGATCCGAACGGAAAATTACCAACTATTATTTTTCACATACGCACAATCAATTATTATTGCTTTTGTTTTGCGGACTGATTTTTTTCTTCTGGATTTTTTATAATTACAAGAGTCTTCAAAGGCTGGATAAAACCGCGTCCCTTCAATCTTTTAATTTCCGGTATATAAATCAGTTTCCAGTATTCGCTTCGCTTATTTTGATGCTCAATTTGGCGCCCTTATTCGATTTGGATGCACCCTTTATTTATATCGCTACCATTGAGTTTTTATTAATGCTGATGCTTACTTATTCATTTTGGAAACGGTTGCCACATAAATTATTTTATTTGTGGATCATTTTTATCCTGTTGTTTTTAGTACAATCTTTCTCACGATATCTGCGGTTGCCTGATTTGTACAACCGCTGGCTGGTATTTGTTTTAAACGCACTTTGTGTTTTGCTCGGGCTTTATTTGATGTCTCATTTCAAGAAACAATATAACCAACACAAATTTCTTATTTTGACCGCAGGATTATATATTCTCTTTAATTTTTTAGCGCTCATTTGTAATATTTTTGGAAGAGTCACGCTCACAGAGATTCTTGGTTCCACTGGCACTTATGCTTTTATTCAAACTGCCGGATTATTGGTTTTTATTGAATCGGTTACCGAAGCATTTCTTCTTCAAATTCAAAGTAGCAGAATGCGAAAGGAATATACGTCCGGTTTTGATACTGCTGAAATCTCAAAAGGAATTCAACGCATTGTTATTTTTTTCTCCCTAATTATCTGGCTGATCGTATTTGCGACAAACCTAAATATTTACAATACGATTAGCAATTACATTACAGCAGTACTTTCAAAATCGCGTTCGATAGGAAGTTTTGTATTCACTTATGGCGGAGTTATTTTGTTTGTAATGATTTTATGGGTGGCCAATTTTGTACAAAAATATATCGGCCACTTTTTTGGTGATATTGGTGATGATACGCTTTTCAACAGCAAAGGTGAACGTTCAAAACTGATGATCGTAAAACTGGTGCTTTTAGTAACAGGATTTTTGTTGGCAGTGGCTGCTTCAGGTCTTGCGGTTGACAAAATCACGGTGATCCTTGGCGCACTGAGTGTTGGTATTGGCTTGGGTTTGCAGAATATTGTCAACAATTTTGTATCTGGAATTATCTTGATTTTTGATCGCACAATTCACATTGGTGATTCAGTTGAAGTCGGCGATAAAAAAGGTCGTGTGAGAAAAATAAGTATGCGCTCAAGCACATTGCTTACCGCCGAGGGCGCAGAGGTGATTATACCCAATGGAACTATTCTTTCAACCACTTTTGTAAACTGGAGCCTAAATGAAAATTATATCCGGGTAGAACTCACCTTTACAGTTGATAAAATTTCAAAAGACATCCGCGAAGGAATTACGAAAATCATTAAATCATCACCCAATGTGGTGGCAGAGAAAGATCCGGAGATTCTGATTAACACCGTCACGTCTCAATCAACACAATTAAAAATTTATTTTTGGTGTGAAGATTTTACACAAAGAGAGCTGGCCCGCAGCGAAGTCTATACAGCTATTTCAAAATATTTAGAAGTGCAGCAAATAAATATTATGTAGTAGATTATTTTAAAAAGAATTTTTGACCTAAATAAATCATTCACTATTATGGAACAACTAACACTTGGAATCGGCACCCGGCTTCAACATCCGCAATATGGTCCCGGTGTAATTGTTGGAGTCAGACTGGCCACTTACCTCATTTCATTCATAAGCGAAGGCATCAAAGAAATTGATAAAAATGACGAGAAACTGGAAGAGATCATTTCTGAAAATGTAACGGTTGAATTAGAAACGACAAGTGAGGTGGAAAAGTCTTTAGTAAAAATACTGCGGCTATGGAGCGACACAACAGAAATTGTTCCGCTTGGAGATCGCTGGAAGGGAGGCAAAATGTTGTTACAGCCTGCGGATAAAAATCAAAAGCCAAAAGAAATTCCAATAGAGATCTTTTTTCACAAAATAGTAATGCTCCGCGACCGGATCAGGGTGATGGAACAACAGATAAACGCGCATAAAATTTTAAGCGACGAAGACAAAGTAAATTTGCAACAATACATCACCAGGATTTATGGAACACTTACCACTTTTAATGTTTTATTTAAAAATAAAGAAAATTGGTTTGTCGGCGAAAAGGGCTCTGGTGAAGAATTGTAGTAAACAAACAAATAAATCAGAATTCTATTTTGACAGTTTACAATCCATTAAGCCATGAATAAAAATAAAAGATTATTCATTTGATCGGCAAGTATCCTTAATCATTCAGAGAGCGTTGTACAGTTGGATTTCAATAATTATTGAATCATTATTTCCAATCATTCAGCAATCTTCTTAAAACAATTATTTCGCCCGTATGATAACTATTGTGATCTGCCAAAACCAATGTTTCACGCAAAAGCGTATGCCCATCACCGTAAGTAAATAGTCTGTATAAATCTTCCTGGGATTTATTTAAAATGTCAATAAAAGTTTCACGGCCATGTATTATTCTATTTATACAATTTTGCCATTCTTCTTTAGTAGTTACTGTTGGCGACGAAGGCCAATATCCTTCAGGCCATTTAGGTGATTGATAATTTGGATCTCTAGAAAATTCCAAAATATCTGATTGTGAAATGCGGATATGCTCTGCAAGCTGCCAAATGCTGTATGGCAATCCAGTTGGCTTTTGGTTCAATATTTCAAAAGGAATATTTTTTAAAGCATCATCCAAAGAAGCGTGCGCATTTCCTTTTTCCAAAAGAGAAATAAGATTAGAAATAAGGGCGTTATTCTCTGTTTTTTGTCCAGTCATAATTTTATTTTTAATATCAATTAAAATTATTTTTTTTCAGTGTAACTTTTTATCAATATCAATCGTTGCACAATTATCTTTCCAAAAAATAAAAATATAATCATGAAAAAACTACTTCTACCTGTTTTTATGTTGATGAGTTTCAACATCTATGCGCAAATCTGGAAAAGCGTAAAAGGCGATGAAAATTTGAAAAACGAAACCCGACAGGTGGCCGAGTTTACATCCTTGTCTTCCCGGGGACCCATGGATGTTCAAATTGATTATGGAAATTCCAACAGCATCAAAATTGAAGCGGATGAAAACCTTCTTCCCTTTATCGAAACAACTGTAGAAAACGGAAAACTAATTATCGAACCGAAGAAAAATATCAATTTAATATCACGCTCAAAAATTGTTGTACATGTTTCCATGACAAAAATAAAAGATCTGCAACTCAGTGGTAGCGGTAATATCAATGGATCAGGTGCTTTTGAAAGCGATGGCGAAACTGAATTAGGTATTTCAGGATCAGGAAATATTAAATTGAATTCAGCCCGCTTTAATGACGTCGCGTTGAATATTTCAGGTAGTGGAAATATTCAATTAAAAAACGGCTCAGCCGACGATTTAAAAGTGTCTGTAAGCGGTAGCGGCAATATTGATTGCAGTGGCGTTGTTTCTGAAAATGCGGATGTAAAAATTAGCGGAAGTGGAAATGCAAGCGTGAACGCAAATAAAAGCATTTCGGCAAATATCAGCGGCAGCGGAAATGTATTTTATAAAGGCAACGCAACAAATATTTCTACAAAAGTTGTTGGAAGCGGAAAAGCAATAAAAAGTTAATTCAAAATGTCTGATTAGTTAAATCGCTAATCAGACTTTTTTCTGTGTGCAACCTGTTTTTATTTGTCAGTGTTATCTTCTTTCAAGCTGTAGTCAGTCATATATTGAAACTTTTCGGTAAGATTTCCATTCTTAACTATCGTTGCATTATCAATAAAATTTGAACCGGTTGAAAGCAGGTCATCCAGAATAAATTTGATTAATTGTTCGCCAAAATATCTTGAAGCATCTCTTGGTAATTCATTCGGTAAATTTCCAACTGCCATAACGTCTATTGAACCTTCAACATAAGGCGCAGTAAGTGTTCCCGTAATTCTATTAACGCCATATACAGGAACTTCCATCGTATTATCGCCTAAATTACAGGGCACAGAACCATGCCTGTCATCAGAAATATCTGCAATGGTTTTTATTCTAAAATTATCACTCTTTAAATCATCCATTTCAAATAATCGCGGAATTTTTTCTTCCCAATAAACTCCGTTTAATAAAATATCTGTTTCAGAAATATAATCTTCAAAAAGACATTTATATCCTTCAGGATGTTCATGAAATTCTTTTCGTTTATACATCCCTGTTAGTTTGTTTACATAAAGATCCTGGCCTTTTACATGAACATAAACAGGGTATGAAAACTGAGTCGTTTTATATTCATCGGGTTCCACTTCATGAATTTCCATAAGGTTCATAATTTCTAAAATCCCATGAGCCACCCTCCCACTCCCTGTTACGGCAATTTTCACCGAAGGAAGTTTTAAACCAAAATAAGTATGAATCAATTCCTGGAAATTTTTCTTTTTGTAAACCCGGTCCAAAAAATAGTTTCCGGTGCGATTTCCATAAGCCATCATTCCATTATGAGCACCGACAACACCGGCAAAAAAACCAAAACCAATGAGTCTTGTTCCATCTTCATGTTCCAGGCATTCATAATCTATCAACGTGATTTTTTTAGCAATAAAAGCCTGCAACAGTTTTTGATTATATGGTTGCAACTTGCGGGTGTGAGAAAAAATAAAATAAGTTTTCCCGGGAATCAACATATCGATTGGAACCTCTTTTATTCCAAGTAAAATATCACATTCACTCACGTCTTCTTTCACTTCTATTCCCGCCTTTTTATATTCAGAATCAGAATAGCACCGGATTTCAGAGCTTTGAGCTATAATGGAAATATTTTTATGTTCCTGAACCCATTTGCATTGTAAAGGTGTAAGAGCAACACGGTTATC
>JBEPVG010000019.1:0-12140 GCA_041691175.1 Chitinophagaceae bacterium | reverse complement strand
TAAAAATTTTCACCCATTCATCTTTTGTTTTTGGATGATGATGATCGAGCCAGTTTTTAAAAGAACCAAATTCTTTTTGAATTTGCATAATCGTTTTCGCGTTTTCGATCGCTGCATTTATTTTCAACCGGTTGCGGATAATTCCTGCATCATTCATCAATCTTTCAAAATCCTTTTCTTTGAATGCGGCTACTTTTTTTATATTAAAACCTTTATAAGCATTTTTAAAATTCTGCTGTTTTTTCAAAATAGTATCCCAACTCAATCCTGCCTGGTTTATCTCAAGAATTAATCTTTCAAAAAGCTCATTGTCATCTTCAATCGGAAATCCATAAAAATTATCATGGTAAATGCGATGTAAATTATCTTTATCCATTAAAAGAACTGCTTCGCAATAAGAAGAAGGTTTGTCCATAAAGTTTTTTTATAAAATAAGTTTCAAAGTAAATAAACAAGGAGGAATAATTTTGCATTATAAAGAATAGTAAACAAATAAATTTCCTGTTTTCCTGTTTTGTAAATTTTCTATCATAATATATGTTTCTCTTTTATATCAATCTTCTTTGATATTTTTTTTTATTTTGTGGAGTTAACTAATTTATTTCAATGAAAAGAGAAATTACATCCTGGTATAGCCCATCGGTTAATAAAGTGATGCCCATATCCACTTATGGCGATTATGGATTTGCGCTGTTGCTGATACCGACTGCGGCGGCAGATTATTTAGAATATGAACGTTTTCAATTAATTGATGCTCTTGCGCATCACATTAACTCCGGAAAAATAAAAGTTTTTTCTATTAATAGTCTGAACAAAGAAAGCTGGATGAATAATGAAATGCTGCCGGAACATAAAGCTATAAATCACAACCAGTTCAATCAATATGCTTTTAATGAAGTCATTCCTTTTATAAAAAACAGCACTTCAGAAGAAACACCCATCATCACCTGTGGCGCTAGTTTCGGCGCGTTGCACAGCATGAATTTATTTTTAAAAAGGCCGGATATGATAAACGGCGTTATTGCCATGAGCGGCGTTTATGATTTACATGAATACACAAAGGGTTTTAATGATGACCAGGTTTATTACAATTCGCCGATGAATTATTTGCCGAATCTTACTGAAGATTTTTACCTTAATCATATTCGTAAAAGCCACCACATTCATATTCTTTCAGGCAGTGGGGATCATGAAGATCCGCAGGCCTCAAGAAATTTTGCAGGAGTACTTTACAATAAAGGAATTAATTACGAGCTGGATATCTGGGGAAATGACATGAATCATGACTGGCCCACGTGGCGCAAAATGTTGCCCTATTATATTGAATCAAGATTTTAAATTCCGATTTAAAAGATAAGAAAAAGCGAAAATCCTTTCCATAATTTTTCAATAAACTTTTCCCTTCCCACTATTTTGTAAATTTACCGGATGGAAAAAAAATTATTTCTGCTTGATGCAATGGCGCTGATTTATCGTGCTTATTATTCAATGATCAGGAGCCCGATTATTACTACAAAAGGCAAAAATACCAACGCCCAATATGGTTTTACAACCACTCTTTTTGATCTTCTGAAGAAAGAAAAACCCACTCATCTTGCCGTTGCTTTTGACACGGTTGCACCTACAGAAAGGCACACAGATTTTGCTGCTTACAAAGCGCAAAGGCAGGAAGCGCCGGAGGATTTAATTATCTCCATTCCGGAAATAAAAAAAATTATTAAAGGGTTCAATTTGCCTTGCATTGAATGCGACGGCTATGAAGCAGATGATATAATCGGTGCGCTTGCACAACAGGCTGAAAAAGATGGTTACAAAGTTTTTATGGTTACGCCAGATAAAGATTTTGGACAGTTAGTTACTGAAAATATAAAGATTTATAAACCCGGTTACCAGGGTGGAAAAGTGGAAATAATGGGCGAGAAAGAAGTGTGTGAAAAATGGGGAATAAAAAACGTAAGCCAGGTAATTGATATTCTTGGATTGATGGGCGACGCCGCCGACAATATACCCGGCATAGCGGGGGTTGGCGAAAAAACTGCCGCAAAATTATTGGCTCAATACGAAAAGCTTGAAAACGTTTTGGCAGACGCAGAAAACATTCAAGGCGCTTTAGGAGAAAAAATTCGCGCGGGAAAAGAAATGGCCGTTTTAAGTAAAAAATTAGCAACAATTATTACCGATGTTCCATGCAAATTTCATGAAGAAGATTTTCGTGTGAAAGCTTATAATATTGAAGCGCTAAAAGATATTTTTACCGAATTGGAATTCAAAACTTTAGGCAAAAGAATTCTGGGTGAAGAATACAATGTTTTTGTAATGGAAAGCACGGTTGTTCAAACTGATCTTTTTGGGAATGCAATGGAAATCCCGATTTCTTCAAAAGATTCTTCCCGCACAAAGTCAATGGATGAAAAAATTGTAGAAGAGAAGCCGGGTCTTATTGCCGAAAAAAATATCAGTAATACAATTCATAATTATTTTCTGATTGAAGGTGAAGATGCGATCAATGATCTGGTAAAAAAATTATTACTCCAAAAAGAAATTTCTTTTGATATAGAAACGACAAGCGTTGACGCAAATAATGCGGAATTAGTTGGATTGAGTTTTTCTTTTAAACCAGGCGAAGGATATTATGTTCCCATGCCAGTAGACGAACAAATAACCACAAATTTGCTTTCGCTTTTTAAAGGGTTATTTGAAGATGATTCCAAAATATGGATCGGGCAAAATATCAAATACGATTTGCTTGTTTTAAAATGGTATGGAATTGAATTTAAAGGGAAGCTATTTGATACCATGCTTGCTCATTATGTCATTGAAAGTGAAGGACGACGAAATATGGATTTGTTGAGTGCGCAATACCTTGGTTATCTTCCAATTCCTATCGAAGAAATCATTGGAAAAAAAGGAAAAAGTCAGGTCACCATGCGTGAAGTAGAGGTAGAAACAGTAAAAGAATACGCAGTTGAAGATGCAGATATTACGTTACAGTTAAAGGAAGTTTTTTCGCCTTTTTTAAAAGCAAAAGAAGTAGAAAAAGTTTTTGAAGAGGTTGAGTCGCCTTTGATAAAAGTGTTGCTGGATATGGAGTTTGAAGGGGTAAATGTCGATACTGATTTTTTAAATGTTTATTCAAAAGAACTCGAAATAGAAGCTAAAAAATGTGAAGAGAGCGTTTTCGAACAGGCGGGAATAAGATTCAATCTTGCATCGCCAAAGCAATTGGGAGAAGTGTTGTTTAATAAAATGCAATTGGGTGGAAAAATAAAAAAAACAAAAGGTGGCCAAAATGCCACCGGAGAAGATGTGCTGCTGAAATTGTCTAAAGAAAATCCTATTGTTGACGACATTTTAAACTTCCGCGAACTCACCAAGTTAAAGTCAACTTATGTGGATGCGTTGCCACAATTAATTAATAAAAGAACGGCGCGTGTGCATACCTGTTATGGCCAGGCAATAGCTGTTACCGGAAGATTAAGCAGCAATAATCCCAACCTTCAAAATATTCCGGTAAGAACAGAAAGAGGCCGCGAAATTAGAAAAGCATTTGTTCCCCGCAATAGTGATCATTTAATCATTTCAGCAGATTATTCTCAAATAGAATTACGCATCGTTGCGGCTATAAGTGGCGACCCTGCTATGTCTGAAGCATTCCGGCTTGGAAAAGATATTCATACGGCAACTGCGGCAAAAGTTTTTAATGTAGAAGAGAATGACGTTACAAAAGAAATGCGTTACAAATCCAAAAGTGTAAATTTTGGAATTATTTATGGACAAGGAGCGTTCGGTCTTTCAGAAAATTTAGGAATCAGCCGCACAGAAGCAAAAGAGATTATTGAAAATTATAAAAAGCAATTTTCACATATTGAAAAATATATGGAAGAAATGAAACAATTCTGCAAAGCTAACGGTTATGTACAAACGCTAATGGGAAGTAAGCGCTGGCTGAAAGATATTAACTCATCCAACTTTACCGTGCGTGGTTACGCAGAAAGAAATGCGATCAATTCGCCTATTCAGGGAACTGCTGCGGATATGATAAAACTGGCAATGATTAAGATTCATAGTGAATTTCAAAAATATAAATTCAAATCGAAGATGATCATGCAGGTGCATGATGAATTGGTTTTCGATGCGCACAAATCAGAAATAGAAATCATAAAACCGATCATTCTTGAGTCAATGAAAAATGCCATGAAACTTCCAAACGATGTACCAATCGAAGCAGAAATTGGAGTGGGCGAAAATTGGCTCGAAGCGCATTGACAGCCACTTTTAAAAATATCAGACCCCTATTTATTTTCATTCACGTATTTTTATAAAAAATAATTTTTGAACCAGACTATTTTTGCAAAAGATCTTACAAAAAAATATGGTAAGCGCACGGTAAATAATAAAGTTTCCTTCCAGGTAAGCCAGGGCGAGATAGTTGGGTTACTTGGACCAAATGGTGCAGGAAAAACCACCTCGTTTTACCAGGTTGTTGGATTGGTAAAACCGGATGAAGGCGACGTTTTTTTAAATGATCTGAACATTACAAAATTGCCGATGTTCAAAAGAGCCAAAATGGGATTGGGATATTTGCCCCAGGAAGCAAGTATTTTTAGAAAGCTAACTGTGGAAGATAATATTGCTGCAGTTCTTGAAATGACAAAACTTACCAGGAAAGAGCAAAAAGAAAAACTGGAAACATTGATTGATGAATTTAATCTGGGGCATGTCCGCAAAAGTAATGGCGATGTTTTGAGCGGTGGCGAAAGAAGACGAACCGAGATTGCACGCGCACTTGCGGTTGATCCGAAGTTCATTTTGCTTGATGAACCTTTTGCCGGAATTGATCCGATTGCT
Organism: Chitinophagaceae bacterium; assembly: GCA_041691175.1. Lineage (GTDB taxonomy): Bacteria > Bacteroidota > Bacteroidia > Chitinophagales > Chitinophagaceae > Ginsengibacter. The sequence goes on along the minus strand of JBEPVG010000019.1, from coordinate 7,292 downwards.
GTGGAAGACATTCAATCAATAGTTACAAAATTGCGGTATAAAAATATTGGAATCTTAATCACAGACCATAATGTAAATGAAACTTTGTCTATCTGCGATCGCGCTTATTTGCTGATTGAAGGGAAAATTTTTATTGAAGGTTCTGCAGAAGAATTGGCAAAAAATGAGCAGGTACGGCGGTTATATCTTGGAAGAAATTTCGAACTGAAAAGAAAGGATTATTTACATCAGGATGTTTTCAAATGATTCAATTTTTAGAATGATTTGCTTATTGAATTATTGAGAACTTTCTAACCATCAAAACTAAGAAGCTGATTCACTAACTCTTATTAACCAAAAAACTCATCAACTTGAAACTTCTCAGTCCTGTCATATCACGTTTAGCAAGGATGAGATTATGGGGCGTTGAAAACTGGATCAGTTTTCCAATTTCTGCGCAGAGAAATGTTTTGCAACATTTAGTCACTCAGGCTCAATACACAGAATTTGGAAGAAAATATAAATTCTCAAGGCTCTTTACTGTAAAGGATTTTAAGAAAAGAGTCCCGATCCATGAATACAATGATTTGAAACCTTACATCCAAAGAATGATGGCGGGCGAACAAAATATTTTATGGAATACGCCCATTAATTGGTTTGCAAAAAGCAGCGGAACAACTTCAGATAAAAGTAAATTTATTCCTATTAGCGAAGAGAGTTTGAAAGACATACATTTTAAAGCATCGAAAGATGTACTCACCAATTATTATAAAAATTTCCCGGACAGCGATTTGTTGACCGGAAAAAGTTTGGTGGTCGGTGGAAGCCACCAGGTGACCAACCTTGATGAAGATATTCAATATGGAGATCTGAGCGCAGTGCTGATGCAGAATACGCCATTTTGGGGAAATTGGATCAGAACGCCGGAACTTAGCATCGCTTTGCTTGATGAATGGGAAAGTAAAATCGAACAACTTGCCAAGAGCACCATTGAAGAAAATGTTACTTCGCTTGCAGGCGTGCCCACGTGGACAATTATTTTAATCAAAAGAATTTTAGAGATTTCAGGCAAAAAAACTTTGAAAGAAGTATGGCCAAATTTAGAATTATACATGCACGGTGGAGTTTCGTTTACACCTTATCGCGAGCAAATAAATCAATTGATTGGAACTCCCATAAATTATCTGGAAATGTACAACGCCAGCGAAGGTTTTTTTGCTGCCCAAAATATGCCCAATGATGAAGGGCTTTTACTTTTTACAGATCATGGAATTTTTTATGAATTTTTACCCGTAGAAGAATATGGAAAAATAAATGCCAGAACCATCGGACTTAAGCAAGTAGAACTGAATAAAAATTATGCTCCTGTAATCACTACCAATGGCGGCCTTTGGCGATACCTTCTTGGTGATACAATTGAGTTTACTTCCTTACATCCGTTCAAGATAAAAGTGACCGGAAGATTAAAACATTATATGAATGCCTTTGGTGAGGAAGTGATTATTGACAACGCCGATAAAGCAATTGCCATGGCTTCGGAAAAAACAAATTCGGTGGTAAAAGATTATACTGCTGCCCCGGTTTTTTTTACAGAAAATAATAATGGTGCACACGAATGGTTGATTGAGTTTGAAACGCCACCTGAGGACTTAAGTTTATTTACTATTCAATTGGATGAAGCGTTAAAATCTGTGAACAGCGATTATGAGTCAAAGCGTTATAAAAATATCGCGCTTCGGCTGCCAATTGTTCATTCCCTGAAAGCAAATACTTTTAATAAATGGCTGAAAAGTAAAGGAAAATTGGGCGGCCAGCATAAAGTGCCGCGACTTAGCAATGAAAGAAAAATGATTGAAGAAATCTTATTGATGTTATAAATCAGGAATAAGATTTCGACTTATTTGTTTGTTTACTGCAGTTGAATTATTTATTGCCTTTCATACATTTTTTATTTTAGTAGTTTATAAATTCATTTTATTTGCAACAATCATCTATCAATTCTAAACAATTTATCTTGAACAATCGTTTAACAATAAACAAAATTTAAAATAACAACTTATGAAAAAAGAACTTCCTGTTTTACTGATTGTTTTCTTTTTTAATCTGCAATTATTTGCACAAAAAAAGGCGGCGGCGAACGACGATAAAAATGATAAATCACCAACTAATACTATGGTAATTGTTGATTCTTCGGTTACCACAAAAAATACAATCACTATAAAAGGCCAGACAATTCCGTACACCGCAAAAGCGGGCACATTACCTGTTTGGGACGAAAATGGAAAACCCATAGCTTCCGTTTTTTATACTTATTATGAAAGGTCAGATGTAAAAGATCGCGCTTCGCGTCCTTTGGTGATTTCATTTAATGGCGGCCCGGGAACCCCATCAGTCTGGATGGAAATTGGTTATACCGGCCCACGTATTTTAGATGTTGATAACGAAGGGTACCCGGTAGAACCTTATGGTTTGCACGACAATTCAAATTCAATTTTAGACGTGGCTGATATTGTTTATGTTGATCCGGTAAATACAGGTTTTTCAAGAAAAGTAAATAATGATGTTCCTGATACAAAATTTTATGGAGTAAATGCCGATATTAAATATCTCGCGGAATGGATCAATACGTTTGTAACCAGGAATAACCGTTGGGCTTCTCCCAAATTTTTAATTGGTGAAAGCTATGGAACGACACGCGTTTCAGGACTTGCATTAGAATTGCAGGATGAACAATGGATGTATCTCGATGGCGTCGTTTTAGTATCTCCAACAGATCTGGGTATTAAGCGCGAAGGTCCTGTGAATGAGGCTTTGATGCTTCCTTATTTTTCTGCAACAGCATGGTATCATAAAGCACTTGCCGCTGATTTGCAGAGTAAAGACCTTACAGATATGCTGCCTGAAGTTGAAAATTTTACCATCAATGAATTGATTCCTGCTTTGGCAAAAGGAAGCACTTTAACGGACGCAGAAAAAGAAAGTATTGCTTCGAAAATGTCCCACTATTCAGGCTTATCACAAAAAGTAATATTGCAGCATAATTTAATTATTCCGGCCGACTTTTTCTGGAAAGAATTATTGCGTGATAAAGGATTTACAATCGGCAGATTGGATTCGCGCTATCGTGGTATTGATAAACAAGCAGCCGGCAATTCTCCGGATTACAATGCTGAACTTACTTCCTGGCTACATTCATTTACTCCGGCAATTAATATGTATCTGCGGGAAGAATTAAAATACAAAACCGATTTGAAATATAATATGTTTGGAAGAGTTTGGCCCTGGGATGACAAAAACAATCAAACCGGAGAAAATCTTCGACAGGCGATGGCCGAAAATCCGTTTTTACATTTGATGGTTCAATCCGGCTATTATGATGGCGCGTGCGATTTTTTTAATGCAAAATATAGTTTGTGGCAAATGGATCCTGGAGGAAAATTAAAAGACCGAATCAGTTGGCATGGCTTCCGCAGCGGCCACATGGTGTATATGCGAAAAGACGATCAGGCTACAGCAAACGAACAAATAAGGCAATTTGTTATTCAGTCAGTTCCTAAAAAAGGGGAAGGAGCAAAGTTTTAAAAAACCAGTTAAATCCATTTCTAATTATTCAGGAATTATTCTGAAATAATAGGAGATTTTCTACTCCTAACTATTTCCTCAATAATATCCACCTCATTAATCCGAATTACTTATTTTTGGGCTTCTTTTCAAAAAACTATGATTGCATACTTATCAGGAAAATTTTCTTATAAAAATCCGGCAGTGGTTTATGTAGATGTTCAGGGCGTAGGTTATGAAGTAAATATCAGCCTGAATACTTATTCGCATATACAACAATTGGATGCCGGAAAATTATATACTTACCTGCAAATAAAGGAAGACGCGCATACTTTGTATGGTTTTTTTGATGGGGCAGAAAAAGAAATGTTCGTTTTGTTGATAAGTGTTTCCGGCGTTGGTGCAGCAACTGCGCGAATGATGTTGTCCAGTATGAAGCCGGAGGAGATCAGCAACGCCATTCTGATGAAACATACGTCCGTATTGGAAAGTGTAAAAGGTATTGGACGAAAAACAGCTGAAAGACTGGTGCTTGAATTGAAAGATAAAGTATCAAAAGTTTCCACTTCTTTTGCTGGAAATCTATCTCATGGCAATACTTTCGGCCAGGATGCGTTAAATGCATTGGTAGCTTTAGGGATTTCAAGGCCAGTGGCTGAACAAGCGATTAAAAAAATTGTAATTTCTGAACCTTCCATAAATAACCTGGAAACTTTAATAAAAAAAGCACTAAAATCAATTTGATAGAAATTTACCTTAAATAATTTGTGGATGTTATTCAGAAAGAAGTTAGCGCCAAATTATATGGGGTTGATATTGACTTGCATTTTTTCAATAGTGCTTTCTATTGTTGTACCTTCTCATGCAGCAGCGCAGGATTCATCTTTAAATATCTATGACAGTTTGCCTTTTCCCATTCACGACAGGAGAGGTGATTTTATTTCTGCCAATCCAAATGTTTACGATTTTCAAACTCCATCCAATATAAATGACTCTATTGCCTACGATCCAATCACTAAAACTTATACTGTTTATGAAAAAATAGGAAATCGTTTTTATAGAACACCTACTATTTATACTGCAGAAGAATTCAGGGCGATGGAAGCGAAAAAATCAGAGATCAGTTATTTCAAAAAGCGGGCAAACACGCTCAGTATGTTGAATCGTGGCCAGGTAAAACCAAAACTAAATGTGTATGATAATTTATTCAACCGGCTTTTTGGAAATGGGAAAATAGATATTCAGCCACAGGGAAATGTAGATGTGACGGCCGGTTACCAGGGACAGAATGTAAAAAATCCTACCCTCCCCGAAAGAGCAAGAAAGAATGGCGGTTTTGATTTTAATATGGCGGCCCAATTAAACGTGAACGCCAATATTGGAAACAAACTTAAGTTCCCGATCAGTTACAATACGTTGGCTAATTTTGATTTCGCCAATCAATTAAAGTTAGATTATACTGGCACTGACGATGAGATTTTAAAAAGATTTGAAGCAGGAAATGTTTCCTTTCCATTAAGAAGCAGTCTGATTCCCGGCGCTCAATCACTTTTTGGAATAAAAACGCAACTTCAATTCGGAAAATTATTCGTCACCGGTATTTTAGCAAATCAAAAATCACAGCGGCAGTCAATGAATTTGCAAGGCGGCAATACAGCCACTCATTTTGAAATAAAAGGTGACGATTACGAAGAAAACAGGCATTTTTTGCTGGCGCAATATTTTAAAAATAATTACAATAAAGTAATGAGTAATGCCCCGGCGGTAATTACTCCGGTTCAGATATTGAGATTAGAAGTATGGGTTACGAATAAAAATGGCGCAACTACCGATGCAAGAGAAATTGTAGGGCTTATGGATATTGGCGAAGCCAATCCATTTCATCCTTTTACAGTTACCGGAACATTGCCTGATAATAATACCAACAGCGAATATGCTTCGATCATCAGAAATGGAAGCAGCCGCAATTCCACCTTGATAAATACACAATTAACCAGTATGGGACTGAGTCCTGTTCAGGATTATGAAAAAACATTCGCGCGAAAACTAGATTCTACCCAATATATTTTTAATAAAAGAGCTGGATTTCTTTCGCTAAGCCAGCCTTTGCAGGCGGATGAAGTTTTAGCAGTTTCTTTCCAATATTCCTACAACGGAAGAATTTACCAGGTGGGTGAATTTTCGCAGGATGTGCCGCCTGATTCTTCATCCAGTAATCAGAAAGTATTGTTTTTAAAATTGCTGAAAGCCACTTCCCAAAGGCCCAAACTTCCCATTTGGCAACTGATGATGAAGAACGTTTACAGTGTTGGTTATGGAACATTGGACCGGCAGGATTTTGATTTGAATGTATTGTATCAGCAACCGGGACTTGGCGCAAAAAGATACCTTCCTTATGGCGATTTAAACCAAGGAACTCCAATTTTGAAACTTGTAAATTTGGATAGGTTAAACAGCCAGCTTGATCCGCAGCCGGATGGCGTATTTGATTACATTGAAGGCTATACGGTTTTATCGCAGTACAGTCGAATCATTTTCCCTGTATTACAACCTTTTGGGCGCGATATTGCTCCAAAAGTTTTCAGCAATGCTGCTACAGCAGCGGACAGTTTATATTATCCTTTATATGATTCTATCAAAGCAATCGCGCAACAGCAATTCCCCAATCTTGACCGGTTTGTTTTGCAGGGAACAGCAAAAACCACCTCTACTTCTGATATCAGCATCGGCTATAATATTCCGCCGGGTTCAGTATCTGTAAGCGCCGGCGGAAGACAACTGACAGAAAATATTGATTATACCATTAATTACGATCTGGGAACAATTAAAGTAATCAACCAGGCAATTATTAATGCAGGAATCCCCGTTCAGGTAAATTATGAAAACAATGCCTCTTTTGGCTTACAACAGAAAAGTTACATGGGGTTGAGATTGGATTATCTACTTAAGAATACGGCTAAAGAACAATTGGCTTTGGGCGGAACGATGGTTCGCCTGAGCGAAAGGCCATTTTTTACAAAAGTAGATTATGGCGAAGATCCTATCCGCAATACCATGTTTGGTTTGGATGGAAGTTACAGAAGAGACATGCCCCGATTGACAAAGATTTTAAATAAACTTCCTTTTTATAATTCTACTGCTCCTTCGTCAATCATTGCTTATGGAGAAGCTGCATTTTTAAAGCCTGGTCATGCGCCGCAAATAGGAAAAGGAAATAATGGGGTAGTTTATATTGATAATTTTGAAGGAAGTAAAAGTGACATTGATCTTCGTTTTCCCCCAATAAGTTGGGCGCTGGCTTCCACACCTCACGGAGCGACTAATAAAACAGGAACGCTACTTTTTCCCGAAGCTGATTCCAGTAACAGCCTGGCTTATGGAAAAAACAGGGCGCAGATTGCCTGGTATCAGATTGAACCAACTTTACAGGATCCTAAAAATGTGAATAATCCATTAAAGGGAAATAAAAAATTTCTTTCCGATCCGCGGGTGCGTGCTATTTCTCAATCAGAAATTTTTCCTCAACGAACTACAGACTTTGGCCAAAATCAACTGATCACATTTGATCTTTCTTATTATCCAAAAGATCGTGGGCCTTATAATTATGATGCTTCCAGAACTGATCTGTCTGCGAATGGAAAATTTCTATTTCCAAAAAATAAATGGGGCGGATTAATGCGAAGCCTTGACCAAACTGATTTTGAAACGGCAAATATTGAATATATTGAATGTTGGATCCAAGATCCATTTAT